>CAZHGE010000077.1:0-13087 GCA_964531805.1 uncultured Lachnospiraceae bacterium | reverse complement strand
TCAGCAGTTCTTCCTTCAGTTCCGGACTCAGCTGCCCATACAGGTCACGCAATATCACATTTTCCTGTATTTCTAATAATAATTCTTCCTTTTCCCGTATCATGGGAAAATAATTTTTCAGTTTTTCTGTCATAAACAAGTACCTCCCTATTAACTTGTAAAAATGAAACATGAAATTCTGCCGGATATCGGCATTCAGAACAGTACTTTATGGGTACTGTATTATGAAATAAACAGGCATTCTCTAATAAGAATATGAACAGAGCCTTGTGACATAAAGCGTATCACATCATTACATTATAAACAACTCTAATAGTTATAAAATTTTAATAAAAAACCAGCCCATCCATTGTTCCTGCAACAGATGGGCTGGTTTTTCAGCAACAAAAATTTGTTTTTTAAATTAAAGTAAGGACTCATATAATTTTGTAATATCCTCTACACTCGTCTCTTTTGGATTACCAGGTCTGCAGGCATCATCGTATGCGGACTGCGCCAAGAAAGGAATATCTTCTTTCTTAACGATTTCCTTTAAGTCTGCCGGGATTCCTACATCCTGTGACAATTTCTTAACCGCATCAATTGCAGCCTTTCTGTATTCTTCCTGTGACATAGCATCCACACCAGCAACGCCCATTGCTCTCGCGATTTCGCGGTATTTTTCCCCAGTTGCTTCTGCATTGTATTCCATAACAGTTGGAAGGATAATCGCATTAGCAATTCCATGAGGTGTATCATATAATGCACCAAGAGGATGTGCCATAGAATGCACGATTCCAAGTCCAACATTAGAAAATCCCATTCCGGCTACATACTGACCAAGTGCCATATCTTCTCTTCCTTCTGGAGTGTTATCAACCGCTCCACGTAAAGAGCGCGCAATGATTTCAATCGCTTTAATATGGAACATATCGGATAATTCCCATGCGTCTGCTGTAATATATCCTTCAATTGCATGTGTCAACGCGTCCATACCAGTTGCTGCTGTTAATCCTTTTGGCATGGTTGCCATCATTTCAGGATCTACAAATGCTACAACAGGGATATCTTTTGGGTCCACACAAACCATTTTACGATTCTTCTCTGCATCTGTAATAACATAATTAATGGTTACTTCTGCTGCCGTTCCAGCTGTTGTTGGTACTGCAAATATTGGTACGGATTTATTCTTAGTTGGTGCAACACCTTCTAAGCTGACTACATCTTCAAATTCCGGATTATTGATAATGATACCGATTGCTTTGGCTGTATCCATAGAAGAACCACCACCGATTGCGATCAGATAATCTGCACCGGATTTCTTATATGCGTCCACACCAGTCTGTACATTCTCAATTGTTGGATTCGGCTTGATATTGGAATATAACTCATATGCAAGTCATGCTGATTCTAATACATCTAAAACTTTCTTAGTCACTCCATACTTTACTAAATCCGGATCTGAACATACAAATGCCTTACAAAAAGCTCTTCCCTTAGCTTCTGTTGCAATTTCCTGAATTGCTCCGGCATCATGATAAGATGTTTCATTTAATACAAATCTGTTTGCCATAGTTTCTCTCCTTTTTATTTTTTCTGCGCTACTGTATCTATAGTATAGATGCCACATGTATATCTATCAATTGTAAAATTTGTGCAATGGAATTGATGTTTTTTGATATTTTTGACATTAAAAAGTGCCCCGCTTTTGCGGAGCACTTTGCTTTCTGAACGACTCTTTAACTTATCGTTGCAACATTTATATGCTATAAAACTAATCTCTAAAATATGCCACACCGGATTCAAAGATCTTAAGATCCTGTTCACCATAAATGTTAACAGCAACGGAAGCATCCCTTCTTTCGCTGTGTGCCATCTTACCAAAGCAGCGTCCGTCAGGAGATGTGATACCTTCGATAGAACAGTAAGAACCATTGATGTTCCACTCTTCATCCATGGATACATTGCCTTCGATGTCAGAGTAAACAGTTGCTACCTGACCATTTGCAAATAACTTATCCAACCATTCCTTCGGTGCTACAAAACGTCCTTCACCATGGGAAGCCGGGTTAACGTACGTTCCACCAAGTTCTGCCTGTGCAAGCCAAGGTGACTTGTTACTTACAACCTTTGTATACGCCATCTTGGAGATGTGACGGTTGATTGTATTAAATGTAAGAGTCGGTGAATTTTCATCCTGTCCTACGATCTGGCCATGTGGTACAAGACCGAGTTTAATCAGCGCCTGGAAACCATTACAGATACCAAGTGCAAGACCATCTCTTTCATTTAAGAGTCTTGTAACGGCTTCTTTCATCTTCTCGTTACGGAATGCAGTTGCGAAGAATTTCGCACTTCCATCCGGTTCATCACCAGCGGAGAATCCACCTGGGAACATGATAATCTGTGCCTGGTTGATCGTGCGTTCAAATTCTTCTACGGACTCACGAATCTGGCTTGCTGTCATGTTCTTGAATACTCTTGTTTCCACGTGAGCACCGGCACGTTCAAATGCCTTGCGGCTGTCGTATTCACAGTTTGTACCCGGGAATACCGGAATAAATACAGTTGGTTGAGCAATCTTATTCTTGCATACATAGATGGAATCTTCTTTGTAAATTGGTGTTTCCAAAGCATCTGTTGCTTTTACAGCTTTTGTAGGGAATACTTTTTCCAAAGTACCACTCCATGCTTTTAATGCTTCATCCACGGTAATCTCTACATTACCAATTGTGAACTTACCGTTGTCGCGGACAGTACCTACTAAATCATACTCTAAATCAATTTCATTGAATCTGTCTGCATCTACTTCTACGATGATGTCGCCAAGTGCACCTGTAAATAAATCTTCTAATTCTAATTCATCCGCAAATGTAACACCAAGTTTGTTACCGAATGCCATCTTTGCTACTGCTGCCGCAATACCATAAGAATCCAACGCATAAGCAGAAACAATCACCTTATCCTGCATTAATTTGGCAATACCATCATAAAGAGCCATTACTTTTTCGTATACAGGAATATCATAATCATCTTTATCAATTGCAAAACGAACTAATTTGTTACCATCAGCCTTCAATTCAGGAGTTACTACATCACCAGTCTTAGCAACATCTACCGCAAAGGATACTAATGTAGGAGGAACATCAATGTCATTGAATGTACCTGACATACTGTCCTTACCACCGATTGATGGTAAACCATATCCTAACTGAGCATCAAAAGCACCCAGTAATGCTGCAAAAGGCTGTCCCCAACGGGATGCATCTTCTGTCATACGCTTGAAGTATTCCTGGAATGTGAAACGAATCTTCTTATAATCACCGCCAGCTGCTACGATCTTAGCCATGGACTGTGTTACTGCATAGATTGCACCATGGTATGGACTCCAGGAAGAAACATATGGATCAAAACCGTAGCTCATCATGGTAACAGTATCTGTCTTACCTTTTAATACAGGAAGTTTTGCTACCATGGACTGAGTTTCTGTCAACTGATATTTTCCACCGTAAGGCATAAGTACACTTGCCGCACCGATGGAAGAGTCAAACATTTCTACAAGCCCCTTCTGGGAACATACATTTAAGTCACTTAACATAGAAAGAAGTGCTGCTTTTGCGTCTTCTTTTTCTACTGCTTCTTTTACAGAATCTACTGCAATTGTATCTAAGCAGGCTGCTTTTTCATCTGGAAGCGGTACTGTTACATCTGTTTCCTGATGAGCACCGTTTGTATCAAGGAATGCTCTGCTTAAGTTTACAATTTCATTACCTCTCCATTTAAGAACTAAACGAGGGCTTTCTGTTACAACAGCAACTTCTGTTGCTTCTAAGTTTTCTTCTTCTGCATACTGCATAAATTCAGCAACATCAGAAGGATCCACCACAACAGCCATACGTTCCTGTGATTCAGAAATCGCAAGTTCTGTACCATCTAAACCAGCATATTTCTTAGGAACTTTATCAAGATCAACTGTAAGACCTGCTGCCAATTCACCAATCGCAACGGATACACCACCTGCACCAAAGTCGTTACATTTCTTAATTAACTTACTAACTTCTTCTCTACGGAATAATCTCTGAATCTTACGTTCTGTAGGCGCGTTACCCTTCTGAACTTCCGCACCACAAGTCTCAATACTTGCTTCTGTATGAACCTTAGAAGAACCTGTTGCACCACCACAGCCGTCACGTCCTGTCTGACCTCCGAGTAAGATGATGATATCGCCCGGATCAGAGTTTTCACGTTTTACGCAACGTCTTGGAGCAGCACCCATAACAGCACCGATTTCCATTCTCTTAGCTACATAATTTGGATGATAAATTTCTTTTACATAGCCGGTTGCAAGACCAATCTGGTTACCGTAAGAAGAATAACCGCTGGCTGCACCACGAACTAATTTCTTCTGGGATAATTTACCTTTTAAAGTTGCACTTACAGGTACGGTAGGATCTGCTGCACCTGTTACACGCATTGCCTGATATACATAACCACGTCCGGATAATGGATCACGGATTGCACCACCAAGACAAGTAGCTGCACCACCAAATGGTTCAATTTCTGTTGGATGATTGTGTGTCTCATTCTTGAAGAATACAAGCCATTCTTCTGTTACAGGTCCATTGCCATAGTCCATTTCCACTGGAACAACAACAGAACATGCATTGATTTCATCAGACACTTCCATATCGTCTAACTTGCCATCTTCGCGTAATTTACGCATAGCCATAAGCGCCAGATCCATAAGGCATACGAACTTATCTTCTCTGCCTTTGAAAATCTCTTCTCTTGTATCTAAATAGCTCTGATAGCTTGTTTCAATCGGAGCTCTGTAATAACCGTCTTCAAATGTGATATTCTTTAATTCTGTTGAGAAAGTTGTATGACGGCAGTGATCGGACCAATACGTATCGAGTACACGAATTTCTGTCATAGAAGGATCACGTTTTTCTTCCCCTGCAAAATAATTCTGGATGTGTTTAAAGTCTTTGAATGTCATAGCAAGGCCAAGTGACTGATATAAATCCTTTAATTGCACTTCATTCATTGCACTGAATCCATCAAAAACAACAACATCTGCTGGTTCATCATATTCTGTTACCAGCGTATCCGGTTTTTCCATACCTGTTTCTCTGGAATCAACAGGGTTTATACAATAAGCTTTAATCTTATCTAATTCCTCATCGCTGATGCCGCCTTCGATCACATATGTTACAGCAGTTTTGATGATTGGATTTTCTTCTTCATTTAAAAAACGGACACACTGAACAGCAGAGTCTGCTCTTTGGTCAAACTGTCCTGGTAAAAATTCCACGCTGAAGGAACGGTCGCCTTCACCCTGTGGGAACTCCTCTAAATATAAAATATCAACAGGTGGTTCAGAAAATACTGTCTTGCAAGCCACTTCAAAAGTTGCATCCGTAATATTTTCCACATCATAACGGATTAATTCACGAACCTTTTTCACACTGGCAATACTAAGGTAACTGGAAATATCTTCCAGTAATTCTTTACCCTTTACTGCATAATCGTCTTTCTTTTCTACATAGATACGTCTAACGTTACCCATAATGTCCTCTTTCTTTTTGCTTTTTCGCATAGTAAGTCAATTTATGACTATCACTTCAATTATACAGAAAACCCTTCATTTTGCAATGGGGAAAAGAGGGGTTTTTACATAAAGTTGCCGAGGATAATTTGTGTACGACACACTCTCGCTCCACTTATAACGTTATGGCACTAAACTCGAAAATACCTCGTTAAGTGCCAACGTTAACATAGGGTCGTGTACAAATTATCCCCGGCAACTTTCAATACAAATTCTTCTTTTCTTAAGACACAACGAAACCTTCTGCAGATGCGTTAAGTTCCTGTGCATTCTTACGGTTCAAACTGATTTCTTCATAAATTTCATTTGTCGCATTGGAAAGTTCAATTACATCATCTGTAACACTTAAAATTCCATCCGAACATTCTTTAATGGAAGTCGATGCCCCGCCAATATTGTCTGTTACAACGCTTACCTGGGTATCGATATCTGTAACACCATGCTTAATCTTATCCATCATTGCTTTGACTTCCTTCGCATCTTCCGAATATCTATCCGATAACATTGCAAAGCTGCTATAATCATGTATCGGCTTAATGATATCTGCATGATAAGATATATACATTATCATCATCTATTCTGTATATTAATCTATCTTTATCATTAATGCGCCTACTCCAAAATCCAGATAAATTCCCTATTAATGGTTCTGGTTTCCCTATACCAGTGTTACCATTTCTTGTAATATCCTCTATTAAATTATTTATTTTTCTTAAAGTTTTCTTATCTTCTGTTTGCCAATAAACATAGTCTTTCCAACCATTTTCAGTGAAAACTTTATTCATCCAAAGATACCTCTATAAGCTCTTTCTTAATACAATTACCTTTTTCTAATTGCTCCTTTGATTCCATCAGCCAATCATAATTGGCCTTATTTCCCATAACATGAATATTTTCCATTAAATTATTATAGGATACTTCCGATAACATCACTACATTCTTATTATCTTTTCTTGTTACAATCATTGTCTCATAATCATCGGTGACCTTATCCATATAAGATTTCATATTTTCACGAAGATTTGTATAATTAACAGACAGCATAAACTCCCTCCATTCAATGTACAGTTTTCTGTACTTTTATTTTAATGTACAGAAAACTGTACATCAAGTCTTTTAAATAGTTTATGCCATATAAAAATTTTTATTCCTATATATAGATATCCTCATTCCCAACCATTCAATTTGTTTACCCTGTATTTTCTCGGAGTTGTTCCAAACCGCTTCTGAAAAATCCGATGAAAATAACTTAGATTGTCATAACCGACCGCTAAACCAATATCCATAACCGACATAGCTGTATGCTCCAACAGATACGCTGCTTGATTCAATCTCTTTTCCTGAATCAGCTCCGTGTAATTGCGCCCAGTTAATTTCTTTATTTCTTTTGATAAAAAATAAATATCATAATTTAATGCTTCTGCCAGCTGCTGCAATTCTCCCTCCTGCAGATTTACTTCTTCCCCATTGATTATATGAAAAGAAGAGGCAGTGGACATATAAAGTTCTTTTTCTATCCCCTGCCTTCCATTTAATATTCGTTCTTCTTCTTTTGTGATTTTTTTCAGTTCTTTTAATAGAGTTTCATTAATCACGTTAATCTATCTGCCTTTATTCTTCTTCCTCTTCCACTACAATCCTCTGCATCATATAGAGGAATTCGTTATCAATCTTCTTCTCGCCAATGCCCATGGTGCAGGCAAGCAGTTTCATACCGTCTATGGCAAGCATGATGTTTTCCGCTTCATACGCCGCATCAAAACAGACAAATTCTCCATTTTCCATACCGCGTTCCAGGATTTTTTCTAATACAAGGAGTGCCTTTTTACGCTCTTTTTTCAAAGAAGAATTTTTCCCTTGCTCTCTGCATGCAAACGCGTACTCATACTTGGCAGTTAGTAAACTACCCTTTTTTCGCAGCAGTTCCTTCTTTTGTAATTTTAAAAACCAAAGAAGCATCTCCACATTCGTAGCTTCCTGTAATTGTTCCTGTTCTACTTCTGTATCCGTCTTCTTTTCTTCGTTATCTAAAACTGCTAAAAACACTTCTTCCACAGATGAAAAATATAAATACAATCCTCCACGGCTGATATTGCTGGCCTCTACGATATCCTTCATAGTCACGGCACGATAGCCTTTTTCGGCAAACACCTTATGAGCGCTTTCTAAAATCAGCGCTCTTTTCTGGTCTGTCTTTTCACTCATTATAAAACTACACCTTTCCAGTACCTGCAAACTTTGAGCCGCAGGCTCAAATTTGGGTGTGAAAAATCTTTCGTTTATGGATTTTTCACACTACGCTCCTTATTCTTCCTTACCTGTTTCCCAGAAATGAATCAGTTCATATGCTTTGGTAATGGCTGCAAGATACACGCCGTTACGCACACCTTCTCCCCATACCTTTCCTTTCGTACGTCCACTCATAATATACTTAGAAAGGATATCCCCGATTACGTCCATCTGGCGAATCGAACAGTTCTCGATTACTTTCAGTTCATCTGTCGCATCCTTGATACGGAAACGTGTATATGTATTACGGTAATTTCGGTTCATAAATACAGTTTTTTCCATATCTTTGACAAACTGCATTAATGTGCCGTCATATACTGGAAAAGCAATTGAGTGCTCTGACAGCCCTTCCTGATTGTAGTTATTACTTACGATGCGTCCATTCATTTTCTCAAGATATACAATATAGTCCAATAATTTAATCGTGTCTGGACGATACTGACTGATTACCTGTGCGGGTGTTAATTGTTCTGTTCCCATATGCTCTCCTACCTGGTTGTTCCAATAATTAGTTCTTTTGCTCTATAAAAGTATGAACTTTTTTATAATTTTACCATATTTTCTAAAAAAGTACAGTATTCTTCTGTAAAAAACCAACAATTTATGTTACAATAAGCCGTGCAGAATATGTAAGGCAAAGATTTCGTGGGAGTTTACTCACTAAGAAATCTTTGGATTACATATTATATAGGGCGCATGCCCTACACGAAATAAATTGGCGGAGCCAATTTATGAGTAGCACGGCTTATGTGCCATTGAGTAGCACGGCTTATGTGCCATTGAGTGGCACGGCTTATGTGCCATTGAGTAGCACGGCTTATGTGCCATTGAATGGCACAGCTTATAAAGGAAGGTAACAAACATGGAAAACTTTAGCGCAAAACAAACGATTATTCAAGAAGGTGCAGACAATAATATCTTCTATATCATTGCAGGCGGCAGTGTTACAGCTGGTGTCAGTGGTCATGAAATTGTATTAAAAAAAGGAGATATTGTTGGTATTTTTGATATTACTTCAACTGTACATACCTATTCTTATACAGCAGCAGAGGATTGTGCCCTGATTCCATATCCATTTACTGGAACAGATTCATTGATCACATTACTCAATAACAACCCAGACTTAAGAAAACTTTTTATCCTTTCTTTCTGCCGTAATATTGTATTTTTGATCCGTGAAGCACAGACTTCCTATTCTGATTGTAATGCAATTTATCAATATATTTTACAGCTTTCTGCAGAATATCACAGTGCCTGCTTATCCATTGGACTTCCGTCCAAAACACTTCCTTTTATGGAAGAATTGCAGGCAATGGATGAAGAAGATATGCCGCCATTTTATATAGAAGACTATTATGCCTCCATGCGTAAAATTATTTCTGAATTAACAGCAGCAGTTCCTTCCCATTTTGTATATGGCTTTTTAGTAAAAAGTCAGGAAGATGTTGGTAAAATGCTCAGTTTAACTGAAAAACTGACACAGTCACAAAAAAACTATGCCCATGCATTGTTAAACGAAGATTTCCTTGATATTTTTGACCTGTACTGTGATTTATTTTTCCGTGCCAGAAGCAATGGTGCCAAGGCTGATGATGTCGATGCCGCCATTCGTGCGATGACAGAAAAATTACAGAATATGTCACAGATTGATAAGATGTTTTTAGTAAAGCGTGTCAGCCGTTTCCAAACAAAGGCTGCTTCCGTAAGGGAAAAGAAAGAATTATCCAAAGAAGAAGAGACCATCCACAACGAACTGAATGGCTCTTTGAACTATATTTTAGATTACGCAAAAATAGACTCAGAAGTTTCTTCCGAGTTCCAGAAATTCTTAGAACAGTTTAAGCAGCTTCCAGATAAAAATGCTACTGACCGAAGTGTGGACACTGTCCGTAAGCATCTAACAAAATATTACTACGAAATTTATAGAGAAGTTCTGATGACAGCTCTGAAATCAGCACAAATTCCTACCATTATCAAAATGTTCCTTAATTTTGGTTATGTGGATCCTAATTTATGCGGATATGACAATGCTGTCTCATTATACGAATTTGCCGATACTTTCCATGGTCTCAGGGATCAGGGTATTTATACTACCTTAGAATGGTTCCAGGAAATCTATTGCGGTAACAAACAGCCAAGCCGTAATGAATTTGAACAAGACTACACGGCTTATGTCCGTACCTTAAAACGTGAAAAGAAAATTGACAATCAACAGGAAGCAGATATGCTTAAAGATACAGAAGCTAAAGTCCAGTATGAGCTGGATAACATGTTCCCGCAGGTCAACAAGGTAACCTTTGGCCGTGTACTTACCTTCTGTCCTATCCTGATTGAAGAAAACATGTTAAAACCTTTTGATGAACTGGTTATGACACCACAAAAGATTTTAGCCATTTTTGAAGATATTACCACTATTGATTATTCTGCTTTCTACCATGAGATTCTTTTCGAAGATATGAAAGCAAATTTAAAAGAAACCATCCGGGTGGACGTAAGACCGGATGTCATCTTCGCACCAAATGCAGGTGTAAAAGGAATCCTTTGGCAGGAATGCGAAGGAATGCATCGTACTACGCCAGGACGTATGGTGATTTCCGCCCTTCATATGGAAAATGCACATAAAACATTTATCCGTATGACTGGAGAATTCCGCTGGGAAATGTGCAAGCGTACTATGGGTGCACGCTGGAATGATTTTGCCACCCATTCCTTAACCAGCGATTACTGTAGTTACGCCCAGTTCTTCTCTAAGAACAGGGATTTATCCTACGATGCAAAAGAAAAATTAAAAGAAACCCTTAAGCGCTGCAAGAACAGTTATAAAGAAATGTTCGTGCAAGACTACATTACATTTCTCATGTATGAATCCACTGGTTCCAGCCGCTTAAATAAGGTCAGCAGGGGTATTCTCTTCCTCTACTGTCCATTCCGTGATGATATCTGTCAGAAATTACAGGGAAATGGTGCTTTTCAGGATTGCTTAGATAAGCACCGCATCCATAAAGGACAGACACTCCACAGACTCAACCAGATTTTATTAAAATATCAGAATTCCGGCAATCCTGTACCAGAAGAGATTGCAAGCCAGAAAGAACTGGTAGACCGGTAAAATGTGCCATTACGCATCGCTTTCATACATGTAAAATTCCGCAGATGTTGGAAAGGCAAATAAATACTATGGAGTTTTTCTCTTTGTTTTTAAAAAAATTTTTACGTTATATTTTAAAACCGCTTTCTTTTGTTCCGGCCCTGTGCATGATGTATCTGATTTTTTCTTTTTCTGCACAGACTGGAAGTGAATCCGGTTCTTTAAGTTATCAGGTGAGTAAACTTTTAGTCCTTGCCTACAATAAATTACTCTTTAAAGGGTATGACAATTGGACTCTGAATGAATTAATTGCGCTCATTCACCCCTATGTTAGAAAACTAGCCCACGTAACAGAATATTTTCTTTTGGCTGCCAGTGTTTCTCTTCCGCTGTATGTTTACCGTATCAGAGGAATTGCTTTAACCATCGTAGCTGGACTATTCTGTATTGCTTTTGCCTGCTTAGACGAGTACCATCAATCCTTCATTGCAGGCCGTGTTTCTTCATCCCGGGATGTTTTGATTGACTGCATTGGCATTGTTTTGGGTATCCTTATTGTAAGGATTTGCGGTTATATTGGAAGAAAAACCGTATTTTCATTTCTATCTTTAGAAGATACAGAAAGGTAATTTTATATGGACACAACACAGACAATTACACATAGAACCTTTTTAGCCGGTTTAAACACCGGCTCATCTTCTGCCGAGTTTGAACATTCCATGGAAGAGTTAAAAGAACTGGCAAAAGCACTGGATTTAGAGGTTGTTGGCATTTTCACCCAGAATCTGCCAAATCCAATTGCCGCCACTTATATTGGAAGCGGAAAAATAGCAGAAATCAAAGAACAAATTATTTTGCAGGAAGTGGATACGATTGTATTTGATGAAATGCTCTCACCTATCCAGTTACGCAATCTGGCAGACGATTTGGAAGTCACAATCTTAGACCGTACTTCTTTAATCCTGCGTATTTTTGAGCAGCGTGCCCGTACCAAGGAAGCCATGCTTCAGGTTGAACTTGCCAATCTACAGTATATGCTTCCCCGTTTAGTAGGCCTTCACACCTCACTTTCCCGACAAGGCGGTGGAAGCGGTAGTCTCAGTAACAAAGGTGCTGGTGAAACCAAAATTGAATTAGACCGCCGCCACATTGAAAAACGAATTACTGAATTAAAACGTAATTTGGAAGATGTTGCAAGAGAACGTCAGGTTACCCGAAGCAGCCGTGAGCAGTCCGGTATTCCCCGCGTTGCTTTAGTTGGATATACCAATGCCGGCAAATCCACGGTTATGAACTGGATGATTGATTCCTTTTCCGATCACACTGACAAGAAAGTGTTAGAAAAAGATATGCTTTTTGCGACTCTGGACACTACCATCCGCAAGATTACTCCCGGTAATGGGAATCCGCCATTTTTATTATCCGATACCGTTGGTTTTATCAACAAACTGCCTCATTCTTTAGTAAAAGCTTTCCATTCCACATTAGAAGAGGTAGCTTTTGCAGATATCATCTTACAGATTGTAGATGCCTCCGATGAGCATTGCAGCGACCATATCCGCGTAACAAAAGATACCTTAAAAGAACTGGATGCGGCCAACATTCCTTGTATTTATGTATATAACAAGGCTGAACGCATTATGCCCGAAGAAAAACTGCCCTTTATTTCCGGTGACAAAATCTACTTATCTGCCAAAAAGCAAATCGGAATGGATGCTTTGCTCAAACTTTTATACGAAAAAATCTTTGACGCCCAGGGAAAATGTGAATTCCTGCTGCCATTATCCCGTGGTGACATTTTAAATACATTATTCCAAAATGCAGTCGTATTAGAGTATGAATACAAAGAAGATGGAATCTATTGTTCCTGCCTATGCTCTGCCAAAGAAAAAAGTCGATTTGAGCAATATAGTGTCAAAAACAGAACAAAATAATTGTAGTTCCATGTGCCTATATTGAGTATAATCATATTAGTTCAACGAGAGTTGAGCTTGCTAATTAGCAATTCCGGAAGAATTCCCCTTTTACACAAACAGAAACGATGAAGGTTCCCCTTTCATCGTTTTTGTTTTTTTAAATTATTATAGTTAATATAAAGAAAAAACGCGTACACCCTGCGGATG
>CAZHGE010000076.1:0-13399 GCA_964531805.1 uncultured Lachnospiraceae bacterium | reverse complement strand
GCACAAGAAATATATTGGCATAAGGAGAGCCGGCTTTTGCAGACCACATCCCGAAAAGGAGGAGATACCCTATGGAGAGACCGCATTTTGACATTGTAGCAAGCGGAGAACGGATGAAAGAAATCCGCAGGCAGCGAAAGATTTCAGTGAAACAGGTCGTGGAATACATGGGTTTTGAATCGACTCAGGCTGTGTATAAATGGGAAAACGGAAAATGCTTTCCACAGGCCGATAATTTAGTAGCGCTGGCAATGCTGTATCAGGTAAACCCGTCAGAACTTTTAGTGGAAGAGACTCCGGTGTCTTCATCCTGCCAGTTCGGAAAAAGCATTGCAGCTTAGTGAACCACCGGTTGCTCGACATCCGGCATTTCACAGGGTATCATAAGGACATAAACAACAGACAGACGCATACAGCAATCAAAACATATTGGACAAATACGCGTGAAGAAAAATTTTCCCCATGGGAAGATTCGTTTATCTGCGTCTGGTAGAAAAATACGGACAACACGAGGAGGTAACTATGAAAAGAGCATTTTGGTACGATGAAACACATATGGATCAGCAGATTGCAGAAGTGGATACCACAGAAGCTCATGTTGTCCGTTTTGCAAAAAATTACGGAAATACATCCGAAACCGAAAACGGTGCAGTGGGCTACCAAACCACAACAAAAGCACTGTTAGATTTGAATTTCAGGGTTTCTTCTTTGAGAAACCGAAGCGAGAGCGAAATCATAGAAGGGTACATAAAAGCATTTCATGAATCTCCGGGGTATGCCGTAAAGTGGCTGTTCTTTTTAAGGGATATCTTGGAAGGAATGGGAGAAAGAAGAACTTTCCGCGTCGGTCTAAAATATCTTGCCATATCCCAGCCCAAGATTGCGCAGGCAATTCTACCCTTTATTCCGCAATACGGACGCTATGATGACGCGCTCGTACTGTTGGATACGCCCCTTGCCGCCGACGTGGCAGTTTTTTATAAGGAGCAGTTGGATAGAGATTTGGAAGCCATGAAATGCGGCGAGCCTATTTCTTTACTTGCAAAGTGGCTGCCCAGCATCAACACTTCTTCTGCAAAAACAAGGGAATATGCGGGAAAACTCTGCCACCATTTTAAAATGTCGCAGAAGGAATACCGCAAGTCGTTGTCCCGGTTAAGAGCCTACGGAAACGTAGTGGAAACGAAAATGTCCGCCTCCGACTGGGAGGGGATTGCTTATGAACAGGTGCCCGCCAAGGCAAATCTAAACTATGACAGGGCATTTGCAAGGCATGACTTAGAAAGAAGGACGGAATACCTGGAAAGCGTTCTTTCAGGAGAAGGAAAACTGAATGCAAGCGGCCTGATGCCCTATGAAATCGTACATCGATTTATGAAAAACGCTCCCAGCGGAGCAGGGCTGAAGGATGACCTTCTGGCAGAATTGATGTGGAAGAAAATTCTGGCCGACGGCTTTACTGATGACTGGGGCCTGGAGGATGCCATTGTGGTGGCGGACGGCTCCGGCAGCATGTTTTCCTTTGCTTCCGGCAGCAGCTCTGTCAGTGCCATTGAGGTCTGCAACTCCCTTGCTATTTACTTTGCGGAGCAGTTAAAAGGGGTATTTCACAACAAGGCAATTACCTTCAGTGAACATCCGCAGTTCATCGACCTGAAGGACAACACCAGCCTGAAGGACAAAATGGAAATCATGTTTGCCCATGACGAGGTGGCAAACACCAACATTGAAGCTGTGTTTAACCTGATCCTTGACATGGCAAAAAGCCGGGAGGTGCCCAGGGAAGAACTGCCCAAACAGGTGCTCATCATTTCCGACATGGAATTTGACTGGGCTGTCGGAAACTGCGACTGGTATTCCGAAAGACGGAATACCGTAAATGACACTCTGTTTGACAGGATTGCCGCAGAATACGAAGAAAACGGCTACCGGATGCCGCGTCTCATCTTCTGGAATGTGTGCGGCAGAACCGATACCATCCCCAAAGTGGACAATGAGGAAGGACTGTGCCTCTTATCCGGTTTCTCTCAGAATGCCATGAAAGTGGTAGCGGACAGGACACAAAAAGACCCCTACGAGTCTTTGCTGTCGGTACTCAATTCGCCCCGGTACCAGGCTATCGAGGATGCCATAAAAGAATATGTTGCGTAAGCAGATGAAATCAACCTATTGTTCGGAACAATAGGTTGATTTTGTTCGGAACAATAGGTATAATATAGACAAACGATTATTCCGAACAAATAAGGAGCATCCTATATGGAAAAGTTTATGACAACGAGAGAAGCATCTGAAAAATGGAATATTACCGAACGAAGAATCAATGTGCTTTGTAAAGAGGGCAGAATTCCGGGTGCCTATAAAGATAATAAGCGGTGGCTGATTCCGGATGGAGCAGAAAAACCGGCAGATAAGCGCCTGAAAGGAAGAAGCAGAGTTCCCGGTGCAGAAGAAAAAATAACAGGTAAGAAGCTGCCACTGCCTATCGGAATCTCCGATTATCGCAAAGCTTCCGGTGAATATTATTATGTGGATAAGACACTACTGATTCGGGATTTTATTGATGAACGTCCGCAGGTTTCTCTATTTACCCGTCCGCGTCGATTTGGCAAAACATTAAACATGGATATGCTGCGCGTCTTTTTTGAACGTTCCAAGGAGGATACTTCCGTATATTTCAAAGACAAAAAAATCTGGAAGTGTGGCAAAGAATATCAGGATTATCAGGGGAAATACCCGGTTATATATGTGACCTTTAAGGATGTCAAATGTGACGACTGGGAAAATGCCTATGACCTTATTTATAAAATAATCAGAAATGAGATTGAACGACACAGCGAACTGCTTAATAGTGATAAAATAAGTGCCTATGAAAAAAAATACCTTACAAGCATGCTGAACGGAGAAGCGAATGAAAATGATGTGGCATTTGCTTTTTTAAATTTATCCAGAATGCTTCATACACATTACGGAGTGGCACCGATTATTATTGTTGACGAATACGATACACCGATTCAGCAAGGACATGTCCGCGGGTATTATGACCAAGTTATTGACTTTATGAGAGCTTTGTTTTCCGGCGGTCTGAAGGACAATCCCCATTTGTCGTATGGCTTTCTGACAGGTATTCTGCGTGTGGCAAAAGAAAGTATTTTCAGTGGGCTCAATAACCTGAAGATAAATTCTATTCTGGACAATCGTTACAGTGAGTATTTTGGCTTTACACCGGAAGAAGTACGGGAAATGGCGGAGTATTACGGTGTACCGGAAAAGTATGATGAAATTTGTGAGTGGTATGACGGTTACCGTTTCGGAAAGACCGAGATCTTTAATCCATGGTCCGTTATTGGGTATTTTAATAATGAATGTGTTCCACGGGCTTTCTGGCAATCGACCGGAAGTAATGACATTATCAGCGAAGTATTGAATAATGCTACAATGGAAACCTATGAGAAACTGGAATCTCTGTTGCAGGGAAAATCCATTGTCACCAATATTGATACAGGGGTAATTTATCCGCAGATTCAGAATAATCCGGCATCGGTTTACAGTTTTCTGCTGGTAACCGGTTATTTGAAGACCATAACGAACGATCAGACCTTCGGCGGTGATTATATATGTGAAGTAGCACTTCCCAACAAAGAAATTTCCTATGTATACAGTAAAGAAATCCTTTCCCAATTTGAAAATATGATTCCGCAGTCAACGGCAAGTGCCATCCAGACAGCAATTTATACTATGGATATTTCCAAGCTGAAAGAACTGCTTGAAAAGTTTTTACTCCAGACGGTCAGTTTTCATGATGCAGCAAATGAAACTTTTTATCATGGACTGATTCTGGGGCTTTGTGCAATGCTCAATAATCAGTATCGTCTTACATCCAATCGAGAGGCAGGAAACGGTCGTTTTGATATCCAAATGCTGCCGCTTAACAAGCTGTTGCCGGGTATTCTGATAGAACTGAAGGCAGAAAAAGACTGTACGGAAGAACAATTAAGCAGGCTTGCGGATGCAGCGTTGAAGCAGATAAACGAAAAGCAGTATGATACGGATATGGTGGCACAGGGAGTGACGGAAATCTTACAATATGGCATTGCTTTTTCGGGAAAAAAGGCATGCGTGAGAGCGGAGGAGAAAAGGTTATGAGGGGGAGAAGTATGGAATGACAGTATATCAGGGTGGATACCTGGCAGTTGAAAAGCCGGAGATATGGGTTAATAAGAATACAAAGGATTTAGGGACGGGTTTTTATTGCACTATTATAAAGGAACAGGCACAGAGGTGGGCGAGACGCTACAACACAAAAATCGTATCAATATATGACGTAAAGATTCTGCCAGGGTTAAAGGTATTAGAATTTAAAGAAATGACAGAAGAATGGCTGGATTTCATTGTTGCATGCAGAAGCGGACAACTTCATAATTGCGTCTCCAAAATTTTATCTGGTGTGCATGGAAGCTTCTATATAGTGCAGACATAGGCAGAACCTAAAGAATCGGCTCTGCCCATTTGTAACTGATATGTAATGACCTCTTGTCAAGTACAAATTAACAGAAATCACCAAAAACATTTATTTAATTGTCTGAAGGCACCCTGAAAGAGCCTCGGAGTATCAGTTCCCGGCATTGGCCACTCTGATATACGTGGATTGGCTACCTACAGGTCAATGGTCCGCCGTGAGCCCTATCGTCTATTCGCGTGGATCACAGATTTCTCTGTGCCAACATAGTTACTTCGTAGATAGCTCGAACCTTGAAATGGCCGAAGCCCTTTCAGGATGTCTTCAGTTGTTACTTTTATTACTGGCCAGATGTATGTGGCGCAAGCCATCTTACATCTGCTATAATAGCGGGATGATGATGTCAAGGCTGCGAAGCACCGCCAGCGGCGGCCCAGCCTTGATATTAGCAGCACGGTGTTATACCTGTATCAGGCAACGTGATCAGTCATCATGCCCCAGATAAAACAGGCAAGCTCACGTGCAATCGCTGTTTTAGCTACATTGGGTTTCTTGCTTTTTCCAAGAACCATTTTGTAGTATCGGCGCCTTAAGCGTTCATTGGCTTTATCTGCATAAGCAATAATTTGTGGCGAATTACCGGCTTGACGTGATTTCAGTTTCTTGGATTTAAATCCTATCTGACCACGGGCATAGCATTGAGAAGCTTCTGTAAGGAGCATACGGACATGGCGATTTCCGGCTTTGGTAATACCAAGCCTTGTCTGTCCATCACCGCTGGAATCCTCGCCCGGAACAAGTCCGAGATAGGACGCAAAATTCTGTGCAGACGCAAAACGATGAAAATCACCAACCTCGACCAGAACAGATAATGCGGTGTGTGTCTTGACACCGATGAAACAGCAAAGTTTCTTAACAGATTCTTTGTATTCATCCTTGGAAGCAAGTTCCTCTATGCGCTTATCTAATCGTTCCAGCTTATCACTAAGGGCAGTATAGGTCAGCAGATATTCGTCGAGGATTTCTTTGTAAAGTGCCTCAGGTTTTAATGACTTAAGCCATTTGATATGTGCTGCTGTCCAGTGACTATTTCCATCATAGCGATAGTTGTGGCGAAGACAAAACGCAAGGATCTGCTGTTTGACCTTCTTAAGTGCCAGTTTATGATCATCCCTCATACGGAGAAATTCTTTCGTTTCCTCATCTGCTGCTGTAGGGATGTGAACAGGACTGTAGTTATGCTGCGCCAAACATTTGGCGATGATTTCAGCATCACGCTTATCAGTCTTAATTCTTTTTTTACTACGCTGCTCAAGCATCGTAGTTGGAGCAAGTATCACACAGTTAACATGATGTTCTGTTAGCTGATGATATAAAGTGTAACCGAGGCAGCCAGCCTCATAACCGCATATGAAGTTAGCATCGTTTCCGTAGACGGTACGAAGAAACTCCAGATATCTCAGAACATTTTTGTAATCAGCTTCTGTTCTCTGGAAGCGAGAACCTTTTTCGGCATCGATTGTGTACGCACAAAATGTAAAACTTTCTTTGTGTACATCCATTCCTACGTAAACTGTGTTATAATTCATTTGATGACCTCCCTTTGTATGCGGTAATCCCTGTTACCATTGACTTTGACAATCTTTAGTATACAGGCAAATCCACGAACCTACAATGTGGAGGTCATTACATATTGTCTATTCACAAAACTTGAAACGGTCGTGCATTTTTTCCCTAAAAATCATCATCATCGTCATCCAGCCAGCCGGAAGTGAAATGCATTTCGCCGGTGTTCATATCTAAGGACATATTATCGCTCATACGCATATGAAGGTCACCGTTCGAGTCGATGCCCATATTATCGGAAGTGGGCCAGATATAATCGCTGTTATCGTAATTAAAAATGGGGTTCATCCTGTTTTCCCTCCTTTTCAGATAAATAATTGATAAAGAAATCATAGGTTTTATTCAATTCATTGATCAGACATTGAACTTCAGTGTCTGACGAGTTTTGCGTGACTTTAGCAATATTGGTGACAAAGTAGGTAACCGTTTGAATATAGTATGGGGTTGAGAAGGCAATGAAACCGGATTCTGGGAAAAAATAATATCCATACAAGGTTTCCTTCTTGAAAAATTTTTCATTATAAATTTCTTTTTTTTCATAGTCTGAAAAGTAATCTCTGCACATTGCCATACCTTTATTATACAGATTTTGAACAAGTTTTTGTATCTCTTGATTACGTGCAATAGCTATTCTGAGAAAATGTTTACATTCAGAAAAGCGTTGTCCTTTGATTAATGCATCCAAAATTTTATCTACATATGGAAAAATAAAAGTGTTTTTTGAATCATGGCATGTTTTAAGTTCAAATTTATTGAAAAAATAAGTAATAACGTTTCTTTTACTCATGGCTATATTTTGTATCAACTGTTTTGTATTATTGGACATAGGTAAAGTAATTGGGTGCGAGAGTCGGAAGGTATCATAGATAATCGTATAAAGAAGAGGTATTTCACGGGCATGGAGCTTATCAAGCATCTCAAAATCTTCATTTTTAAGAGCAAGTGAAATCAACTTCAGGCGTAAATCATCTTCTCTTCCCAAACGGCAATCTAAATAATCGGTGCGTTCTCGAAAATCGAACTTTATACTTGTTCCGGCACAGAAACCAACACAGTCTCCCGATACATCATT
This sequence comes from uncultured Lachnospiraceae bacterium, assembly GCA_964531805.1. Lineage (GTDB taxonomy): Bacteria > Bacillota > Clostridia > Lachnospirales > Lachnospiraceae > RGIG8767. The sequence continues at coordinate 6,245 of CAZHGE010000076.1, read as the reverse complement.
TTTTATTAACCATATATATTCTTTTTCCAAAAGATATTTAAGAAAAGGATAGTTTCCGGCTTCTAAGGCATAATCAATGGCGGTTTTATCAAATTCATCGGGTTTCAGAATGGGCTTACTTTCTAAATTTATATAGGATTCCCATTCGGCAGGGTCCTTGGAATAGGCGATGGAGTAGTTTGACTTTCTTGTTGATGCAGGGACAAGAGCGGTACCGGCACTGAGAATATTCTCAATGGAAACACCAAGCAGTTCTGAAAAAATGGGAAGGTCTTCTATCTGGACCCCCTTTTTTCCTTTTTTAATTTGGCAGATGCGGTTTTGCATATTCTGGATATCATCCGGATTAGCTGCTCCATCGCGTAAGGTAAGATAGGCGATGCTGAACTGACGGTCATTTTTGTACTTGCTGTTTTTAATCAAGGCGGCCAAATAGCTGCCGATTTTTGTATTGTCTGTCTTAAACATAATTCATCTCTCCTTTGCTCTAAGCATAAAGGAATGCTTCTAAAAAAAATATAATCAATTTGCATATGCATTTTGCATATATAAATTATATACTAAAAAATATATGCGTAAAGCATATACTGCGCTTAATGTAACAGATGAATAACATTGTATTGGTTAAGACAGAAGATGAAATTGGAACATAAGTTTAATGCTGAAGGAATGGAAATTCAGAAATTAACTAAAGGAAAGAAATCAAGCACCATTAAACATAGATATTTGTATTACAAGAAATGATAATGGGGGAATGGGTACAGGTTGATACATAAAAAGACGAGGAATGCGTGATTTGATAGCTGCTACTGGGTGCAAGGCCCTTTTACAAAAGGAATTGAGGAAAAAGAAATATTGCTAAATTTGGATTACTGGGAAGAAGTCAGAGATACATATTTAGCTAAGGATGAAATGATCAGGCTTGAAGAACTTGAGGCAGCCAAGAAGGAAGTCGAAAAGGTAACAGGCGAAAAGCCGATAACCCAGAAGATGTTCAAGGCAATTTAATATAGAAGAAATAAGGATGATGACCTCGGTGGCAATGTGCTGCCGGGGTCATTTTCTTATAGAAAAAATGCAGGTGTTATGCTATGATAAATGATATATTAGGCGGAGTGTTGCTCCGTGCTAAATTCCGATTTTCGGAACGAAAGGATTGGTGATTAGTATGAATGCAGAGATGATAATGGGATTAGTTATTATATCGATTGTGGCAGTAATAATGGTTATTATCGGTATTTCTCAATTTAATAAAAAAGAAAATCCAGTAGGATTTTATAATGTTATTGCCCCACCAAAGAAAGAAGAAATTTCTGATGTAATACAATGGAATAAAAAACATGGTTTTATTTGGATTGTTTATGGAATATGTATAGAACTTGGATTTTGGTTAGGTTACATTATGCCGAGTGAGGTGCTGGAAATAGTATTTATGATGGGAGGAGTTATTATCCCTTTGCCATTTATGGTTTTAAGACATCGTGCCTTGGAGAAAGAGTATAAACTTAACTAAAATTCTAATTTCAGTGCTTTAGGGGATTATATCAAATTAGGACGGTATTGATAGATGAATCGAGAATGGTCTGATAAGAATAAATTAGCTCAGAGTAAATTGAAAAAAGCAACATTTTATGATGGAATAAATGAATTCCTGAAATTACGAGAAATGTTGATGCAAGAAATGTTATCGTGGAAGAAGTTATTGTCTTCTGACGATTATTGTGCAATTCCGTTTATTAATGCTGATGGTTATCACTCTAAGACGGTAGCATATTCCATTTGGCATATAATTCGAATTGAAGATATCGTGGTTAATTCATTGATAAGAAGGAAAAAGGAAGTACTATATGAAAATAACTTCGACAAGAAAATAGGTACAGATATTATAACTACAGGAAATGAATTGGTAAAACAGGAAATTGCAGAGTTTTCTAAAAAACTCAACATAGAAGCCTTGTATGAGTATGCATTGTCGGTAAAGGCAAGTACTGATGAATGGTTAAAAAGTATTCATTATGAAGATATTAAGAAAAAGTTCGGGGACGATGATAAGAAACGCATCTCTGAACTTGGTGTGGTTTCGGATGATGAGTCTGCAGTTTGGTTAATTGATTATTGGTGCAATAAAGATATATCAGGTCTTATAAAAATGCCTCTTTCAAGACACTGGATTATGCATATTGAAGCAGCAAATAGAATAAAAGAGAAGTTGTTGGATAAATAAAATTCTTATTTCATGAACAACAGGAGGAATGAAAAATGAACTAAGGTAATAAGGAACCAAAACCACAATGGAAAGGATGTATTATATTCGGTATTGTAAATATAATATTTGTTCTTTTGTGCACGAAATTGAATATTGTAATGTTGAGTGGGGCGCCCCCCTACGGTTCTATCGTTAAAAGGTAGAACCCCCCGAACCCCCATTCTATTAACGATAGGAATTTGGGGTAAATCAGAGTAGTCCGGCTCATTGTAGTTGACTACTTTTTGACTACGAATGACTATTACATTTTGCCTTAATTTGCATAGTGTGTCACATTATGCAGATTTTATGTAGATTTTTGCGAGTACGCAAAAGTCCCCAAAACACGGCAATTCACGGCATTTTAGGAGGTAAAAAATGAAAGCGAGAGTGCTTTTCGTATGCCACGGCAGGGCTTTGGGTACAGTTATAGGCGGCGATGAAGTGCGATAAAGCGAGGCAAAGCGTGGTGGAGTAATAGGTGAGGGACTACGGTTTTGATACGAATCAGTAAAGAGGGAATTGTGGAATTGTAGTTTGACTAATTTTCCTTGACTTATAAGGCATCCAGAGTGATAAATTGGATGAATTAATGGTTAAGGAGGAAGTCAAGATGGAAGAGACAAAGAGTAACAAAATAGAGGTGTCTATTAAGGATAAGTATCTGCTCACAATCAGGGAAGCAGGTGCTTATTTTTGTTTGGGAACAAAAATGCTTATAAGGATGGCGGAAGAAAATGAAGGTGGTTTTGTAATAGTGATTGGTAATCGATATATGATTGTGAGAATACGATTTGAAGAATATATTGTCTGATTCTCAGAAAACATAAAAAATAAAGTACAACACATAAGTGTTGAGAATACAACATATATGTGGTAATATATCAATATATAAATCGAGAAAAAACTGGACAAGGAGAAAGATGATGGCTTTTTCATATAAACCGCTATGGAAACTACTTATTGATAATGATTTGAGTAAAAAAGAATTGATGAACAAAACTGAAATTTCAAAATCTACAATGGATAAGATGTATAGAGGAGAATTTGTTTCCATGGAAATAATTGATCGTTTATGTAATTATTTCGGGTGTAATGTTGAAGATGTTATTGTTCATATTTCAAATAAAGAGGTAGAAGATTAATGGAATATAGAAATTATGGAGATATACATTTGTATTGTGATGATTCGATGCAAGTTTGTGATAGTTGGGAAAAGCCAACAGTAATTGTATGTGATGGACCTTATGGGATTAATGGTTTCCCAGGAGACTTAGTGTCACAACATGGTTTGGATGAGTGGTATGAACCACATATAAAAAAGTGGAGTGAGGCTGCTACACCTATAACAACATTATGGTTTTGGTGTACAGAAGTTGGTTGGGCTACTGTTCATCCGGTATTTGAAAAATATGGATGGGAATATGTTTCTTGCTGTGTATGGGATAAAGGTATGAGTCATGTTGCAGGAAATGTGAATACAAAAACAATAAGGCATTTGCCAGTTGTGACAGAAGTATGTGTCCAGTACGTTAAGAAGCCTATATTTAGGGTGGAAGACCAAGAATTATCAATGAAGGATTGGCTAAGATATGAATGGGCAAGAACAGGTTTGCCGTTTTCTAAAACTAATGAGGCGTGTGGTGTGAAAAATGCTGCTACTAGAAAATATTTTACAAAATGTCATTTGTGGTATATGCCACCTGCAGAAGCATTTGAGAAGATTGCTAATTATGCGAATGAATATGGAAATGATACTGGAAAACCTTATTTTTCTTTGGATGGAGAAAGTGTTATATCAAAAGAAATGTGGGAACGAATGAGAGCAAAGTTTAAATGCCCGATTGGTGTTACAAATGTATGGCAAGTGCCACAGTTAAGAAATCAAGAAAGGCTAAAAATAAATCAAAAAGCAATTCACCTAAATCAGAAGCCTCTAGAACTGATCAAAAGAATAATAGAAATAGCTTCTGATGAAGGTGATGTTGTTTGGGATCCTTTTTCTGGTCTATGTACTACAGCAATAGCATCTATTCAATTAGGACGAAAATGTTATTGTGCAGAAAAGTCAGAAGAAGTATTTAATGTTGCTGATAATCGAGTTTTGAGCGAACTAGAGAATGGTCTTTAATGCTTCTTCTAATACAGTATCATCATTGGAAGAAAGGATGGTACTCCATTGTTTTATTGTTTTACCGTGGAATACTGTGCTTAAAACTTTGGTTTTAAATTCTTCTATTTCACTATGCTCAATTCGATCAATTTTTGCATAATTGGTATCTAATCGATATACGAACTGTCCGCGAAGAGCCATCAGTTTTCGTTGATATTCAAGTGCGGGGCTATACTGTTTTCCGGTTGGTCCCCAACTTTCAACAACTTTTGCTGCTTCGGTAATATTACATTTATCTGCTTGGATTTTGTAACCATTAGTATTAGTCTGCTGAAGATTTGCTGTTCGAGAAGAAGTATCTTCTGGCTCAAAGACAATATAATCTGGTGGTCGATGATAGTGAGAATCTCTTGCTTCAGCAACGCTTTTTCCTGATACTACGAGTACATCTATTATTTGAGGTTTTCCCCATATAACATGCTCAGGTAACCAGGCAATAAGAGCAACATCAATGTTATTTTCAGAGAAAATAGTAACGCTATCCTTAAAACGAGCGGTTATTTCTGTTGCAAATGGAAACCAAGCTTTTATTTCAATGCCTGGGTTTGGTAAAATGGTTTCACTTTTAAATAAGGCATCTGGAAATCCTGGATCTTGTCGGACCCATTCGCCGTTGTTTTCCCAATCGTGTGTGTTAAGTAGATCAATAGTTGAAAATTCAATCATGTTACCTAACAACGGGGATAATTTAGATATTACTTTTGCTAGTTGCTTGGCATAGGCTAAGGATGCTGGCTTTTTTACTTCAAGTACATCAATTAGATGTTGGTCTAAACCAGTTAATTCATTGATTGCTGAATTCAAAACATCTTGTGTATTCAACGCTAACCCTCCTTTATGTATTTTGAGTTGTACTTTATGTATTTTGAGTGCAATTGATTTTATGTACAATCCATTATATTATATCATTTTTATTGTACATTTTCTATAAAGATATATAGGAAATAGGGGAGGGGGATGTGAATCTCTACAGCATTATTCTTTTAAGACCGATGCCCCCTCTCACGCAGATTTTCGCGAAATTGCATAGGGGGTATTGCCTTTGCAGGATTTTAGCGGTTAAATTGGCTGGAATTAAGGAAAATATTGAAATGCTGTGCGCGAAAAGTATTGCCGATTTGTGTAGAAGTAGGGCTGCCTTGAAATAGGGTAGCCCTTTTTTAAATATTGTGTTGACTAATTCGATCGGTAGAGTGATATATGTACATACCAAAAAGAAAGGTGGTATGTGCAATGATTGAAGAAATTGATTTTAAAGTTAAAGGTGAGGAACGCAAGAAGCTGGCGTATGCTATAGGTGAATTGTTTGGAATGCCGGTAAAGTACACCAGAACACCCAAGTTTGATTATCTGATTGGAAGCAACGTTTTGGATAAGAATGGAGTGTTTCATGCATCCGAGGATATGACAGAAAGTAAGTTGGAATTGGTTTTAGAACGGTTTTACAAAGGCGAGCCTATTCAACAATCAGAGCAGCGGGAGGATGAAACTGAGGAAGTAGATGTTTTAAGCATATCAGTTCCAAGAAACATGTTTACAGATGGTAAGCTGGAAAATTTGCAGAAGTTGATAGAAGGGAAGCAAACACTTTTTAAACACGCATTCCTGACAGAGCAGTTGGAGGTTGTTATTATCGAGAATCAGGTTTCATTTCCCTGGTTTCCACTTGCGTCTGAGCCGGATGCGGTAAATACTTATACAGAATTTATTTCCAAACTGTGCGAATTAGCAATAAAGCTACAACGAGTCACACTGACGGATAAAGAAGTTGAGAATGAACAATACGCATTCCGATTTTTCCTCTTACGCTTGGGATTTATCGGAGAC
>CAZHGE010000075.1:0-13595 GCA_964531805.1 uncultured Lachnospiraceae bacterium | reverse complement strand
CCTTATGATTATGCTGGAAAGAAGACTTGACAGCGTAGTATTCCGTATGGGATTTGCCAGAACAAGAAGAGAAGCAAGACAGATCGTTGGTCATAAGCATGTATTAGTAAACGGAAAGTGCATCAACATTCCTTCTTACTTAATCAAAGCTGGTGACGTTATCGAAATCAGAGAGAAATCTAAATCATTACAGAGATATAAAGATATCGTGGAAGTAACTGGCGGAAGACTTACTCCTGAATGGATGGACGTTGATATCGATGCATTAAAGGGAACAGTTAAGAATCTCCCTTCAAGAGAAATGATCGACGTACCGGTTAACGAAATGCTTATCGTCGAATTATACTCTAAGTAATAATTAGGTGGTAATCAAGTAGTAGGTATAGACGTTGTATTCATTAAAGGAGGGTATTTGCAGTGTTTGATTTTGAAAGACCAAATATTGAGGTTGCAGAAATCTCTGAGGACAAGAAATACGGCAGATTTGTAGTTGAGCCTTTAGAGAGAGGTTATGGTATTACACTTGGTAATTCTTTAAGAAGAATTATGCTTTCTTCTTTACCAGGCGCAGCAGTGAGCCAGGTTAAGATTGATGGTGTATTACATGAATTTAGTTCTATTCCGGGCGTAAAAGAAGATGTAACAGAAATCATCATGAATATCAAGAGCCTTGCAATTAAGAACAGCAGCGAAACAAATGAGCCAAAGACAGCTTATATTGATTTCGAAGGCGAAGGTGTTGTTAAGGCAAGTGATATCCAGGTAGATTCTGATATCGAAATTATGAATCCGGATCAGGTTATCGCTACATTAAGCGGTGGTAAACTGTATATGGAATTAACCATTACTAAAGGTCGCGGCTATATTAGTGCAGACAAGAATAAGAGCGCTGAATTACCCATTGGTGTAATCGCAGTAGATTCTATCTATACACCTGTTGAAAGAGTAAATGTAACAGTTGAGAATACTCGTGTTGGACAGATTACAGACTTTGACAAGCTTACATTAGATGTTTATACAAACGGTACATTAGTTCCGGATGAAGCAGTAAGTCTTGCAGCAAAAGTTCTCAGCGAGCATTTAAATCTCTTCATCGACTTATCTGAAAATGCTAAGACTGCAGAAGTTATGGTAGAAAAAGAAGATGATGAGAAAGAAAAAGTTCTCGAAATGAGCATTGACGAATTAGAATTATCTGTTCGTTCTTACAACTGCTTAAAGAGAGCTGGTATCAATACCGTTCAGGAATTAACAAACAAGACTCCTGAGGATATGATGAAGGTTCGTAACCTTGGACGTAAGTCTTTAGAAGAAGTTCTTGCAAAATTAAAAGAACTTGGACTTCAGTTAAATCCAAGCGAAGAAAACTAATTATGGTCATTACGAGAGTCCCAAGCGGGCTCTCGTATTGTGCAGTTCTTGGCATAAGGCTGCATTATAAATCGGGTTCTGTAAATCCAAAGAGTTGGAATCCGTAGTAACTATTCAATAAGTGGGAAACCACGCAACCATTCGGCACATAAGTCCAAAGCGCACAGCCGGATGAGAGCCCAAAAGGCAGAATGGAGATTAAAAATGGCACAGTACAGAAAATTAGGCAGAACATCTGACCAGAGAAAAGCAATGTTAAGAAGCTTAACAACAGCTTTATTAACAAACGGTAAAATCGTTACTACAGAAGCAAGAGCAAAAGAAGTTAAGAAACAGGTTGAAAGCCTTATTGCTTTAGCTGTTAAAGAAAAAGACAACTTTGAAACAGTTACTGTTAAAGCAAAAGTTGCTCGTAAAGACAAAGATGGTAAGAGAGTAAAAGAAGTTGTTGACGGTAAGAAAGTTACTGTTTACGATGAAGTAGATAAGGAAATCAAGAAAGATATGCCTTCAAGACTTCATGCTAGAAGACAGATGTTAAAGGTTTTATATCCTGTAACAGAACAGGCAGCTAACGGAAGAAAGAAAGATGCAAAGAAAGTTGATCTTTGCGCTAAATTATTTGATGAAATCGCTCCAAAATATGCTACACGTAATGGTGGTTACACAAGAATCATCAAGATCGGTCAGCGTAAAGGTGACGGAGCTATGGAAGTAGTTCTTGAGTTAGTTTAATATGATTTAAAATCCCTCGGATGATTCCGGGGGATTTTTACATGGAGAGATGAATGGATAGACGAGTCACAATAAAAGACATTGCGGAAGAAATAGGATTATCCACTGCCACGGTTTCCAATGTTATTCATGGAAAGACAAAAAAAATTTCGGATAGAACGGTAGCCAAGGTTCAGGAGAAATTACAGGAGAGCGGTTATATTCCGAATATGGCGGCAGTTCTTCTTGCACAGAATTCTTCCAAAATCGTATGCGTGGTGGTATCCGATCACGAAAGATATGAAGGAAGGATGTTAGAAGATCCCTTTGTAACACAGATGATCAATACGATTTCCAAGGAATTGGCTTCACGTGATTATTTTATGATGGTCAAAGAAGAAAAGGACATAGAGAAGATTGTTGCTTATGCATCCATGTGGAATATGGCAGGATTAATTCTAATGGGATATTGTTCCGTAGATTATGAGAAACTGCGCGCTAAAATGCACATTCCATTTGTTGTAGTAGATTCTTACGAAAGAAATGTGAAAAGTTACATAGATATTGGAATTGATAATATTGATGGAGGCTATCAGGCAGGCCTGTATCTAATACGCAATGGTCATGAACGGATATTGTATTTTGCGGATAATAAGGAAGACTGTGATTTGTTTCGCTATAAAGGACTAGTGAAAGCATTGCAGGAAAATCAACTGACAGTGAATGAGGACATTTACCGGCTTGTACATATGGAAAAAAATTTGAGGGAAAAGGATTACGAAGATTTGCTTGCCTATATTCAGGAAAATAAAATTACGGCGGTATTTGCAGCATCTGATCAGTATGCGCTGGAGTTTATGCGTTTTTTATTAAAGAAAGGTATAAAAGTGCCTGATGAGATTTCCATAGTAGGATTTGATGATATTCCACTGGCGTCGCAGGTTTATCCTGGATTATCCACAGTCAGTCAGGATATTCCGCTCCGGGGAAAAATGGCGGTAGAAATGCTGCAGGACCAAATAGAAGGGAAGACGATTGGTAAATGTGTGCTGCTTCCTGCAAAATTAATGGAACGGGAAAGTGTGGCAGACATACGTGTAAAAACAGATTAGAGGCTTATCGCAAAGAAAAGGCATGATTTGAAAGAAAAGGAAAAGTTGAAATTAGAAAGAGTGGATGAGTAGAAACTGGCAGATTGCATAGTTTCTACTCATATTTTTTAGATGGGGTTACGCGTTTAACCCATTGTAAAATAGGGACTAATTGATAAAATAAAATAGAAATGAAAGAAACATTTTTATTTAAAAAATATCGGAAACACAAACGAAATGGAGCCGGAAAGGGGAGTTATATTATGAAAAAAGAATATATGAAAGAAATCCTGCAAATTGGTATGCCTATTACTTTGCAGAGTATTTTACAGGCGTCCTACAGTTTGGTAGATCAGGTTATGGTTGGAACATTGGGAACAGTGAGTATAGCGGGAAGCGGACTGGTTGGAAAGTTTTCTTCGTTGGCGGCATTTACACTATCATCCATTGCATCGGTAACGTCCATATTGGTGTCACAGTATCATGGTTCTAAGGATAAAGAGGGAATCAGCAAAAGTTTCTTTTCCTGTCTGTATATGGCGCTGGCAGTAATGGCACTCTTTATGGCAGCCTGCTTGATTTTACCGGAGGGGATTCTTGCAATGTATACGTCGGATACAGCAATGGTACAGGCTGCAGTCCCTTACTTTATTATCACAGCTATCAGCTTTTTGCCAATGACGCTTACAATGGAATTTTCAGCATTACTTAGAAGTATTGAAAAAAGTAAATTCCCATTGTATGCAGGTATGGCATCTATGTTTTTGAATGTCATTTTTAACTACATATTTATCTTTGGTAAATTAGGGATGCCTAGACTGGGACTTTTGGGAGCCGGAATTGGTACATTATTATCCCGAACTGTGGAGTGTCTGGTACAGTTATTTTTTATTATGCAGCTTTGTGGAAAGCAGGAGTTGTATCTTCGCCCGGTTTCTATTTTAAAACTGGAACAATATCAGAGAATTTCCATTATAGCACTTCCACTTTTAATCAATGAATTTTCATGGAGCGTGGGAGAAAATATTTATGCCGCTATCTATGGACGAATTGGAACGGAGTCAGTGGCAGCAATGACGCTGATTAATCCGTTGCAGGGAATGTTTATCGGAATGTTCTCCGGTGTATCAACTGCGGCAATGGTTATGACTGGAAAACGTTTGGGAAGGGATGAACAAGAAGAAGCATACAGAATTGCAAAGTACTTGGGCAAAGTAGGAGCCATTGGTTCTGTTATCGTGTCCGTTATCTTAGTTGCGATTTCCAATGTTTATTTGGACTTATATAATGTAGAACCAGAAGTATTGCAAACAAGTAAACATATTATTTATGTATTGGCAGTCTATCTGATTGTAAAAATATCCAACATGATTGTAGCAGGAGGAGTTTTAAGAAGCGGCGGTAAGACAAAATACACACTCTATATTGATATGATTGGAACGTGGATTTTTGGTGTTCCGATGGGCCTTATTGGGGCTTTTGTATTTAAATGGCCTATTGAAGCTGTTTATGCACTATTGTCTTTTGAGGAAGTAGTACGTTTGATGATTACGCTGATTGTATTTAAAAAGAAGATTTGGATGGATAATGTGACAAAGTAGAATTTCATTTTTTCTTACCCCTAATAATAAATGGTAATAGACTATTCTATTGCCACGAAAGCGCCTGTAGTAAGTACAGGCGCTTTTGTAAATAGGCTATTTCACGAACGTTCCCAGCATTGGGGTTCATGATAGTTATTCGTTTTCTTCCAGTCGTACGTTTTTAATTAAGATATCAGCAGTAGAACCAGAGCATCCCATATTAAACTCAATTCTTCCATTGTTGTCATCTGCTTCAGACATTGTAAATTCATAGGAATAGGTTTCCCAATCTGTAGTCAGATTTACGTTTGTGTCAGGCATGTAGCGGATATAGCTTGCATTAGGACCGGATACACATACATTCATATCCCTTGCTTCTAAAGCGCAGGCTTCGAATGTAAGAGTATAGGTTTTATCTTTGTATAAAGGTAAATCCTTCTGAACCAGCTGAATGGAGTAATCCACATTCCCTTCATCCTGAGTGGAGATGGTTATGGTGTTGTCTGTAATAGCAGCTTCACCTTTTCCACCATCATTTAAGATAAAATTCCAATTAATTTCATCCGACAGATCATCGTTTTCGGAAAAATCACCGTTATAGATCAAATTGCCATCTTCGGTTGCTTCTCGAAATACAGGAGCGGGCTTGGTAACGTTAGTATCGTATTCTGGCTTCTGATAGACTCTTACATAATCAATTTCAAATTCTGCATTGTTAAAATCCGTTGTTTCATCCGGATTGCCAGGCCACGTACCGCCAACGGCAAGATTTAACTGCATATAGAAATCCTGATCAAATGGTGCAGGATAATCGCGTTCGATAACGCCTGGATCTACAGAATACCAATCGTTTACTGTGTGATAAAGAGTGTCATCTATGTAGAAGCGAATCTCGCCCGGTTCCCATTCGATGGAGAATTCATGGAAAGCATCTGCAAAGGTACCGTTTTCTAATTTGTAAGAACCCTGCTGCTGTGCATGGGGCATACCATAGTGGATGGTTCCGTGGGCAATGTTCGGTTCATGTCCGAGAATCTCCATAATATCGATTTCGCCCCCTCTTGGCCATGTTCCATAGAGGGTTTCGATGGTTGGCATCATCCAGATTGCAGGCCACAACCCCTGTCCTACTGGAACTTTGGCGCGGGTCACTACTTTTCCATATGTAAAATCTTTTTTCTTGCGGGTTACTACTTTGCCGGAAGTATAGTATTCATTTCCTTTTTCATCAATGGTCTTGATGGCTTTAATGGTTAAGCGTCCATCACCCACATACACGTTATCCGGTGAATCTGTATATTCCTGTAATTCTGCATTGGTTACACCTGGCTGGCGTTTTGTAATGCTCCAGATATCCGTATTCAGACTATTCCCATTAAATTCATCATTCCATATCAGGTTATAGCCTTCATATTGTGGAACGTCTTCCTGAGAAACCTGTGGTAAAGCTTCTTTTGGCTTTGGGGCAGGTTCTTCGGTTTCAACAGTTGATGCAGTTTCTGTTGTCGCAACAGTTTCCGTTACTTCTGTTGATTCAGGGATCGTTTCAGTTTGTGTCTGCTGACTTCCACAACCAATGGTAGAAATGAGCAGACTGGATACGCATAGGAGTGTACATAATTTTTTTGTGTTGTTATTCATAATTGTCCTTCTTTCTTTATATGTGATCTTTTATAGGGTTTATTTCACCTTCTGAAAGTGCTGGTAATCTTTGCTGGAGTTCCAGTTGCCTCCCCAGGTAAAGCCGTGTTCGATAAATAATTTATAACAGAGGTCATTTTCATCAATTTTATACGGGAAGTCTTTGCTGCGATCAGCATAGGCTTCGCTGCCTTTGGGGGAGATGTAGGTCTCGCCGCTTCCATCCTTGTTATAGACTACATAAGGGTTATAAAATGGATTGATGTCGATGGCAAGGCCGTAAGCATGCTTGGATAAATGGTCGGTTCCATCCACAATGCGGTAGTTGAAGCAGGAAGTATTGTTGTTCTCCATGGAAAGAGTATCATCACCGCCGTATTCATCAATAAGTGAGATCTCTTCAAACTGATAACCGTTGCGGTAGAGTTCTTCAAAAATTTCCAATAGGTCTAATGCAATGTATTGGTTACAAATTAGTTCACCAGTCTGTACGCCGCCTTCAAAATCATTATAAAGGACATTTAAGTAAGTTAGTTCTTCCAGAGTGATTTCGGTACTTCCTTCGGCAGGATAGGAGATGCCAACGATGCGTTCCTCAATTGCCGGTGTAATCGGTTCATAGAAAAAGCCTTCCGTGTAAGTGAAACGGTCTGGGTAAGGTTCAGTTTCTTCTGTGGTGGATTCGTCTGTTGGGCTCTCGTCAGAAGAGAATTCTTTAGTAGAATCTTCTTTTGTTATTTCTTCGACAGTAGAAGTTGTTCCTTCTGTTCCTGTTTCGTTTTCTAATTCAGTTGTTTCTTCCTCCGCCTCTCCATATGCCAGTTCTGGATTTTCCTGCGCATATTCGTACAGGGTTTTGGAAGAGGTTAGAGTTCTTGATAAAAAAGTACATCCAATAATGATAAAAGCAATGACGACAAGTGTCTGCCAGATTTTTTTATTATTTAACATAGGTTCTCCTGTTTATTAGAAAAGTGTATAGAAGCTTTTCCTTTTTTGTTATGGGAATCTCTCACGAAGTGAGCATGCTTTCCTATACATCTTTAACGTATTCCTTAGAATTATGCCACAAAAAGCAAATAATGTACATATTTTCAAAGAGTGGAAATTGGAGGATATAACTTGTATTTAAGAGAAAGTTCTAGTAAAATGTCTTTTGTGATTATGATAGGTATACTATATTTTGTAGTATGTACTTATTTAGTGTTTTAGTCAGAAGATGACTGACTGGAATATTAGGAGAATAAACATGGCGATTATTGAATCCAAAAACGTATCATTTGATTATATAAGAAGAGATGAAAACGGCAATGTGGAAGGTATTACCCGTGCGGTGGATGATGTTTCCCTTAAGATTGAACAGGGGGACTTTATAGCGATTTTAGGGCATAATGGTTCTGGTAAGTCCACATTTGCAAAACACTTGAATGCAATTTTGTATCCTACAGAAGGAAGTGTCTGGGTGGATGGAAAGGATACCCGTCAAGATGAGAACATCTGGGATGTAAGACAGAGTGCAGGGATGGTTTTTCAGAATCCGGATAATCAGATCATTGGTCAGGTCGTGGAAGAAGACGTGGGATTTGGTCCAGAGAACCTTGGTATTCCGACTAAGGAAATCTGGGAGCGTGTGGAGGAAAGTCTAAAGGCGGTAGGAATGTATGAGTTCCGTAAACACTCGCCAAATAAACTTTCCGGTGGACAGAAACAGCGTGTGTCGATTGCGGGTGTCATTGCCATGCATCCAAAGTGTATTATTATGGATGAACCGACGGCAATGCTTGACCCTAACGGTAGAAAGGATGTAATCCGTGCGGCAAGAGCCTTAAATGATGTGGAAAAGGTGACCATCATTTTGATCACCCATTATATGGAAGAAGTTATTTACGCCAACAAGGTGTATGTTATGGATAAGGGAAAAGTAGTACTGCAGGGAACCCCGAGGGAAGTATTTTCCCATGTGGAAGAGTTGAAAAAACTGCGTCTGGATGTACCGCAGGTAACTCTGCTTGCTCATGAACTAAAAAAACAGGGCTTGCGCTTGCCAGATGGTATTTTAACCACAAAAGAACTTGTGGAAGCATTGAAAACATGTAAGAGAGCTTTTTAGGCTGGAATGGGAGATATATGTCACTTATTTTAAATCATGTATATCACACATACGGAGAAGGTACGACACTACAGGCAAATGCGCTGCAGGATATCTGCCTGACCATTGAAGAAGGGGATTTTATCGGCTTGATCGGTCATACAGGCTCGGGTAAGTCCACATTGGTGCAGCATTTAAATGGTCTGTTAAAAGCCAGTTCCGGTGATATTTTGTACAATGGACAGGATATTTATGATAAGGATTTTTCGTTAAAAGAATTACGCAGTAAGGTTGGGCTGGTTTTTCAGTATCCGGAGCATCAGTTATTTGAAACAACTGTTTTTGAAGATGTATGTTTTGGGCCGAAGAATTTAGGACTCACAGAGAAGGAAGTACAACTGCGCGCTTATGAAGCTTTAAAGCAGGTGGGACTTCCGGATGAGTGTTTTTACCAGTCACCTTTTGAATTGTCCGGTGGCCAGAAACGACGTGTGGCAATTGCAGGTGTACTTGCTATGAAACCGGAGATTCTGATTTTGGATGAACCTACGGCAGGACTTGATCCAAAAGGAAGGGATGAAATCTTAGGACAGGTAAAGAAACTGCATGAGGAAGGAAATATCACGGTCGTATTGGTTTCCCACAGCATGGAAGATGTTGCGAATTATGTTAATCGCATTGTGGTGATGAATAAGGGAGAAATACTATTTGATGACGTGCCGAAGACGGTTTTTGCCCATTATAAAGAATTAGAGACCATTGGTCTGGCGGCACCACAGGTAACCTATATGATGCATCAATTGTTAGAGGAAGGGTTCCCAGTAAGAACGGATGCAACTACCATAAAAGAGGCGGCTGCTGAGATCATGAGAGTTGTGGGATAAAAAAGGCAGCATTGTTTGCTATCATTAATCTGCAGTGGAAGGCAGATTGATGAGATGATAACTTTGATTTTTGCCTGCACATTAATTGGCAGGACATAGAAAGATAAGGAATAAATTATGTTAAGAGATATTACTTTAGGTCAGTATTATCAGACTGATTCTGTGATACACAGGTTGGATCCGAGAGTAAAACTGACAGCAACGATTGCATTTATCATATCGTTATTTTTAGTGAAAAATATATGGGGATATCTGATTGCGGCATTGTTTTTGGCAACAGTGATCAAGATATCCAACGTACCTTTTAAGTTTATGGTAAGAGGTATGAAAGCCATCGTATTTTTATTGTTATTGACGGTGGCATTTAACTTATTTTTAACACCAGGAGAGCCGCTTATACAGATTTGGAAACTGACGATTACCAAAGAGGGTGCCAGACTTGCCGGTATGATGGCGGTGCGTCTGACCTTTTTGATCATTGGTTCATCGGTTATGACACTTACAACTACTCCGAATAACCTTACGGATGGTATGGAAAGTCTGATGAAACCTTTAAATAAGATTAAAGTGCCGGTACATGAGATTGCGATGATGATGTCCATCGCCCTTCGTTTTATTCCTATTTTATTAGAAGAAACGGATAAAATCATGAAGGCGCAGATTGCCCGTGGAGCTGATTTTGAAAGCGGTAATATTATTAAAAAAACAAAAGCAATGGTGCCGCTATTGGTTCCGTTGTTTATTTCCGCATTCCGTCGTGCCAACGATCTGGCAATGGCAATGGAGGCCAGATGTTATCGTGGCGGGGAATACCGTACCAAGATGAAGCCTCTTATTTATAAAAAAAGAGATTTTACAGCATATGTGGTGCTGGTAGTATATCTGGCAGCGTGTATTATAATTGGAAGAATTTAGGATAGACGTTTGGTTTTGGATTAACAAAATGCGTGCAGCAAACGGTTGATAAATGAAGAAAGTTAAGCGATATGAAACGAATCATGTTGACGGTTGCTTATGACGGCACCTACTATCATGGATGGCAGGCCCAGAATAATGGCAAAACCATCGAAGGAGAATTAAATAAAGCACTCAGCCGTCTTTTACAGAAACCGGTAGAAGTAATCGGCGCAAGCAGAACGGATGCAGGTGTGCATGCCATGTGTAACGCAGCTGTTTTTGACAGTGAGATGGATATTCCACCAGAAAAGTATGCTTATGCCCTCAATCAGATGCTTCCGCTTGAAATCCGTGTCCGTAAATCACAGGAAGTACCGGCTGATTTTCATCCAAGAAAAACAGATACGGTAAAAACATACGAGTACCGCATTGACTGCGAAGAATTTGCTGATCCATTAAAAATCCGTTATGCACATTTTACTTATGTGCCGCTGGATGAGAAATTGATGCAGGAAGCTGCTTTTTATCTAATTGGTACGCATGATTTTAAAAGCTTTTGCAGCGTCAATACCACAGCCACAACTACTGTTCGCACGATTTTTGATGTGCAGGTCATTCGTGATGATGTAGACATTGTAATTCGTATTACAGGAAATGGTTTCTTATATAATATGGTCCGCATTATAGCGGGTACCCTTATGGATGTGGGACGCGGCAAGTATCCGCCCCAGATGGTGGAACGCATCTTAGAAAAAAAAGACCGCTGTGCGGCAGGACCAACTGCACCTGCGAATGGGCTGATGCTTAAGGAATTGTATTTTTTGGAGTTAGATGCGAAGGCGAAAAATTAGGATATGAGAATAACTTTCCAGTAGACCTACTAATATAAATATTTCTACAATATAGTCGGCGTATTTTTTTCTAGATGCCCGACTATTTTAAATTTTTTATTTGTTTGGTCGGATTATTTCTCCCTTTTTATCCCACTAAATTTCTCCATTTATTATTTGAGTCGGATTAAGTGTTCTTTTCCTCCCGACTACATTAATTTTTTTACATTATAGTCGGATTTTTATAACTAATTTGTCCGACTAAATTATTTATCTCTTTAGTTTAGGTGGTCTGACGCTTTTTCCTGTTACGACTATTAAGATAATTTCTTTGATTTAGTTGGATAATAAACTTGCGCAATTCTAATTTATTAATCTGTTTTATATTTTTAGAGTTTCGAATTATGTGTAATTGAAATAAAACTGTGGAAAAAACCTTGATTTTTAGGAAAGAAAGTCATTGACACGCGAGGGTGCGTTTAGTATAATACATCAGTGTGGCAACGTTTGGAAAACAGAATTCATTAGCCCCGAATCTCTGTTTTATCCTATAAATAAGCACTAGATTCAGGACTCATAGCCCCGAGGAATGGATCGCAGACAATGGAAACAATGATTTTTATGGAGGAAATACTATGAAGACATTTATGGCTAGTCCAGCTACAATTGATAGAAAATGGTATGTAGTGGATGCTGAAGGTAAGACATTAGGACGCCTTGCATCAGAAGTAGCAAAAGTTTTAAGAGGAAAGAACAAAGCAATCTTCACTCCTCACATCGATACAGGTGATTATGTAATCGTAATCAACGCTGAAAAGATCGCTGTAACAGGTAAGAAGCTTGATCAGAAGATTTACTACCATCATTCAGACTACGTTGGTGGTATGAAAGAAACAACATTAAAAGAAAAGTTGGCTAAAAAACCTGAAGAAGTTATTGAATTAGCTGTTAAAGGCATGCTTCCAAAGGGACCTTTAGGAAGACAGATGTACAAGAAACTTTTCGTATACGCAGGACCAGAGCACAAACATGCAGCTCAGAAACCTGAAGTATTAACATTCTAATTAGAGGGTATCGAAAGGAGATAATAAAATGGCTAAGACAGCTCAGTTCTACGGAACAGGTAGAAGAAAAAAATCAATCGCTAGAGTATATTTAGTACCTGGTACAGGTAACATTACTATCAATAAAAGAAGCCTTGATGAGTATTTCGGATTAGAAACATTAAAGGTTATCGTTCGTCAGCCTCTTGCAGCTACAGAAACAGCTGACAAATATGACGTTAAAGTAAACGTTAAAGGTGGCGGATACACAGGACAGGCAGGCGCTATCAGACATGGTATCGCTAGAGCATTACTTCAGGTAGATGCTGATTTCAGACCAGTTCTTAAGAAAGCAGGTTACTTAACACGTGATCCTCGTATGAAAGAACGTAAGAAATACGGTCTCAAAGCAGCTCGTAGAGCTCCTCAGTTCAGCAAGAGATAATATTTGGGAATTTATCAAAACCCACAAACTTCGGTTTGTGGGTTTTTTTGTGATGTGTTGATTCATTAGAAGAAATATTACTTTCCTGATTCGCTTACAAAGAAATCTACCAGTCTTTGTACATCTTCCGTACATGCTCCACAAACAGAGGCTGCACCGGTTTGTTCTTGTACCTCTTCAAATGTTGTTGCACCAGCTTCAACAGCATCTTTGATCATTCCGTTTGTAATATTCATACAATAACATACTACTTTATCCATATTCATATGATAGACACCATCCTTTCAAACATATCATGTGATTGTTTGATACAATTTATACAATCAAAACTCCAAAAGGTTATCGAAAAGAGGAAAGGATTGGTTTAAGAAATATCCATATAAAAAAACTGGTACACTAGGAAAGGTTATCCTTGTGTACCAGCTTTTAAAAACTTAAATAATTAAAACAATTCTTATTTTGCCTGTTCAAGAGCAAGTGTTACAGTTGTAATATCACATACTTCTGTTGGTCCGTAGTACTGAATAGCACCTGGGAATTTGTAGCATGTTTCAACTGCCCACTGATCACGATGAGCTTCGAAGTATTTGAATGGTGCGCCGTCAAGTTCAACAAGAGCTTTCTTGATAACTGGCTTATCTTCACCATGTCTTCTTTCGATGTTCATCATCTTTGTGATTGGCATACCGCCTGCAACCCATTCATTTGCTGGAGCAGAGAGGTTGGAAACTTTTGATAAGTATCCGTTGTAACCATACTGGATCAGCATGAATGCATTATATCCTAATGAGTAGCAGTAGTCTGAGTCAAAGTTTGAAGGGAATGCACATCTTCCTTCGTATCCTAAGAAGTGGTGTAATGCGCTGAATTTACCTTTGTATGTACCAGCTGCTTTTCTAGCTGCTAATTTATCTGCTACAAGTGCAGAGAATAATTTTTCAGATTCAATTAAGGATACCTGTACGTTTCCGTGAGGATCTCTTTCTAAGAATAACTGCTGCTGGATT
>CAZHGE010000074.1:6230-14281 GCA_964531805.1 uncultured Lachnospiraceae bacterium | reverse complement strand
GTTAAATCTTTTAGTTTTTTACTGCTCATCTATATTCCTCCTTTTGACAGAGGAATTCTGTAATCAGAATAACATAGTTTCATTATGTTTTCAACAATATTTAGTGTATTTTCTCTGCTTTTATTCTTCAAATGATACCATAATAAAATTAAAGCATTGCACACATGGTTTTTACTTTAAAAATCCATTGATAATCTGTTCCTCAGCTTCACTTTCCGTAAGACCTAAGGTCATTAATTTAATAATCTGCTCACCTGCAATTTTTCCAATCGCAGCCTCGTGAATCAAAGAAGCTTCTGTACTGTTGGCACTGATTTCCGGAACTGCACGGATGGCTGCCTTGTCCATAATAATCGCATCACATTCTGTATGTCCATTACAAGCTGCATTTCCTGACATTTTAGATATGAACAGTTGTGTAGATTCCTCTCTGGCTACTGCTCGGGAAACAATATGAGCACCACTGCCTGTCCCATTTAATTCTACCTCAAAGGTACTGTCTGCATTCTGCTTTCCATGGGTCATCAGTCTTTCTGTGACTACAAAAGTGGCTCCTTCATCCAAATCAGCTTTGGTAATGCGATTGGTGGAATCAATTCCTTTAATTTGAACACTCTCCATCTCCATATAGGCATTCTTTGCAAGATGCACTATGGTCTGTGGATTCATAAGTCTTTTTCCATTTCCATCTCCACTTCCATAATGCTTTTCAACATAACGGACTCTGGCACCTTCTTCTAGGAAAAACTGATGAATTCCGTCATGTTTGCTGTCTTTTTTGCCTCCATTATGAATACCGCATCCTGCAATAATCGTAACATCTGCTCCTTTTCCCACGTAAAAATCGTTATAAACAGCTTCTTCCAGTCCTGCTTCACTGATTACAACAGGAATATGCACACTTTCCTTTTTGGTTTCCGGCTTGATAATAATATCAATTCCACTTTTATCTTCTTTGGTTATAATTTCAATATGCTCTGTACAATTACGTCCCGCACTCGTTCCATTAGCACGAATATTATATGCGCCAGTGGGAATTTCATGAAGTCCGGCTACCTGTTCCAGCAGTTCTCTTTGTATTGCGTCCATAGTTCTTCTCCTTTACCGATAAAATCTACAACCAGCCTGATCTTCTGCACCCAAAAGCTCCGGTAAAATATCTTCTCTTTTGCTTTGTGCCTTTACTTCACCGCCGGCAATGACCACAATTTCATCTGCAATGTTTAGGATTCTTTCCTGATGGGAAATAATCAGAATAGAACCATGAAGCTCTTGTTTCATATCCTCAAATACCTGAATTAAGTTTTTAAAACTCCACAAATCAATTCCGGCTTCCGGCTCATCAAATATAGAAATAGGAGCGCTTCTTGCCAGACTTATGGCAATTTCTATCCTTTTTAATTCCCCACCAGACAGACTTCCATCTACATCTCGTTGAATATAGTCTCTTGCACATAGTCCCACCTTAGATAAATATTCGCAGGCCCCTGCTGCTGACATATCTTTTCCTGCTCCCAGGCGAATTAAATCCAAGACCTTGATGCCTTTAAAACGAACCGGCTGCTGAAAGGCAAAACTAATTCCTCTTTTGGCTCTTTCTGTAATGGACAATTCTGTAATGTCTTCGCCGTTTAAAAGAATCTGTCCGCCGCTTATTTTTTGTATTCCGGAAATAACACGTGCCAAAGTAGACTTACCGCCTCCATTAGGACCTGTAACTACAATGAATTTATTATCCGGTAATGTCAGATTCACACCTTTTAGTATTTCTTTATTTTTTTCATTGTCCTGTACCATACAGGAAACATTTCTTAATTCAAGCATTTTTTACATCCTTTTTATTACCTGTAACCGTTTGCTCCTGCTAAACCATTACTATTTCAAAAACTTTTATAAGTAAATCCTTTAAAAATTATAGACAGTATCCCTTTAAGATAGTTTTCCCTCCCGAAAAGAAGAACCTTGTTTCAGCATCTTAGCTGTTCAAATATGCCACCTGTTCTTCTGTCAGAGTATCGATTTCTTTTCCCATAAAAGCTAATTTGCGGGCTGCCACATCCAAATCTACTTCTCTTGGAACATCCTGAATCATAGTATCCAGTTTTCCCGCATTTTCTACAATGTATTTTGCAGACAAAGCCTGAATGGCAAAACTCATATCCATAATTTCCGCAGGATGACCATCCCCGGCTGCAAGGTTCACAAGTCTGCCTTCTGCGAGAACAAAAATCCAGTGTCCTTCGGGCATCTTATAACCCATAATATTTTTACGCATTTCTTTCGTTTCTACCGCAACTTTTCTTAAATCTGCCATATTAATTTCACAGTCAAAGTGTCCTGCATTGCAAAGAATCGCTCCATCCCTCATTACAGCAAAATCATCTGTATCAATTACCTTATCACATCCTGTAACAGTGACAAAGAAATCTCCAATTTTAGCCGCTTCCTTCATCGGCATTACTTCAAATCCATCCATAACAGCCTCTATCGCTTTGATAGGGTCTACTTCCGTAACAATAACTTTCGCACCAAGTCCCTTTGCACGCATGGCAACTCCTTTTCCGCACCATCCGTAACCTGCTACTACTACATTTTTTCCGGCTACAATCAGATTTGTTGTACGACAGATACCATCCCATACAGACTGTCCGGTTCCATAACGATTATCAAACAAGTGTTTACAATCTGCATTATTTACACGTACCATAGGGAACTTAAGTTTTCCGGCTCTGTCCATAGCTTCCAGACGAAGAATACCGGTTGTTGTTTCTTCACATCCGCCAAGTACCTCTGGAATTAAATCCACATACTCCGTATGCATCATGTGAACCAAATCCCCGCCATCATCAATAATGACATTAGGACCAACTTCTAATACGCGTCTGATATGGTTAAAATATTCTTCTGTAGTTGCATTATACCAGGCAAATACATTTAATCCCGCTGCTGCCAATGCCGCTGCAATATCATCCTGAGTAGACAAAGGGTTCGAACCGGTGACATACATTTCTGCTCCTCCCGCTGCCAATACCTTACAAAGATATGCAGTTTTTGCTTCCAAATGTACGGAAAGTGCAATTTTTTTCCCTAAAAATGGTTTTGTTTTACTAAACTCTTCCTCCAACATTCTAAGAAGATCACAGTTTCTTTTTACCCATTCAATTTTCTTTTCGCCGGATTCGGCAAGATTCATGTCTCTGATTTCGCTACTCATTGGTATCCTCCACTCTATTTCTTTTTTCTCCTACCATAAAGGCTTCTATATTTTTATAAACTTCTCCCAGACACCGGGTTCGTGCTTCCACACTTGCCCATGCCATATGAGGAGTGATTAACAATTTACGGCTGTCCTTTATTTTTCCTAACGGATTGGTTTTCTCCATAGGCTCTACACCCAAAACATCCAGTCCTGCCCCGGCAATAATTCCTGCCTCTAAAGCTTCATATAAATCTTCGTCATTTACTACCGGTCCTCTGGCTACGTTTATCAATATGGCTGTTGATTTCATTTTTCTTAAGGTATCCTTATTAATCAGATTCCTGGTTTTTTCCGTCAAAGGACAATGAACAGACAACACATCCGCTTCCTTCAAAAGAGTCTCCAAATCCACTCTTTGATATTCTGTGGTATCATTTTTCCCAGATGCGGAATAAAAAATCACCCTGCATCCAAAAGCTTTTGCAATTTCTGCCACTTTTCTGCCTATGTTTCCTAAACCGATTATCCCCCATGTTTTCCCTTCCAACTCATGATATTTCTCATCAAAATTAGAAAACCCCAGCTGATTACTGTACGCACCGGACTTCACATAATTATCATAATAACCAATTTTTTCCAAAACATACAATGCAAGGGCAAATGTATGCTGTGCCACCGCAGGTGTGGAATAATTTTTTACGTTTGCAACTGCTATCTTTCTTTTTCTGGCATATTCCAAATCTATATTGTCATAACCGGTAGCCGTAACACACAAAAGCTGTACATCTGGTGCATCTTTTAACATCTCTTCATCCAGTCGGGTTTTATTAAAAATCACCACATTGGCATCTTTGATCCATTCTTTGCAGGATTGTCTGTCTGCCACATCATGTGCCTCAAATTCTCCCAAACCTTCAAAGATTGATACATCCATATCCATCCCTACACTGTTGCGATCTAACATTACGATTTTCAAACTTTCTCTCCTTCCTGATTTGTACTTTAAGTACGACGGAAAGCATATTCCACTAAATACCGCAAAAATTATAACATGCAAAAAGCAGGTATGGCAACCTTTTCAAAAAGTAACCTGCCTGCTTTTTATATTTTTATGCTAAGATTTCTCTTATAACTTCTTTTAATCCGACATCCTGTGCTTCTCCAAAGATGTCCTTTAATTCCTCTATTTCTTCTTTTATTTTTGTGTCCCGATAAACTCCCGGATGTCCGTTCTCCAGAAAATTGGTTACATTAGTATGAATTCTCCTTTTCTTACCTTCTATATCCACAATTCCTGATAATGAAAAATGCAAATATACACCTAAAATACTTATGATGTAAAAGGGAAGAATCTGCCCCAGTGTCTTTCCATCAATAATCCCCTTGCAGGCTCCCATACCTGCCAAAAAAATCATCCCCAATATCAATTGCCCCGAAAAATGTTTTAAATGAATAATTTTATATTTTCCAATGGAAATCTGTTCTATTTTCTTATCAAGGAATACAGAAAGATTTCCTATTTTTTGCTTTTCTTTTACGTATTCCTCTATCCACTCTTTCAGTATTTGAGGCATTTTTTCTTCCAGTGTCTCTGATTCTTTTAAAATTTTTATCATATGAACCATAATAATGACCTGACATAAAACACTTAACATCATGGCTGCAAAAATCCCTATTAACAGCCAACTATTTTCTACCCAGATTTCTTTCATCTTCTTTTTTTCCTTTCACCATCTTTAGAGGCATACTTCCCAAAACATGAAGCATACCTTTATCTCAAGTATAAATAAAGACGAAAAAACAAACAATATTTTCACTATTGTAATTCATCATAATCTTTTTTTCTTTTTCTTCTTTTCAAACATTTTTTCTACAAAAAAGAGCACTGGAAAGAACACATATTTTCTGCTATACTACCTATATTATTATGAAATAGAAAAGAGGTTGTATTATGAAATATAAAACACAAGGTGTATGTTCCAGCCTTATTGATATTGAAATGGATGGTAATATTATTAAATCGGTTCAATTTACAGGTGGCTGCAATGGAAATTTACAGGGAATCGGTGCTTTAGTAAAAGATATGACTGCTGAAGAAGCCATAAATCGTTTAAAAGGTATCCGTTGTGGATTTAAAAACACATCCTGTCCTGATCAGTTAGCACAGGCTCTGGAAAGTATACTGGCAAATAATTAATTTTTGCCAGTTCCGTTAGGAGACATTATATGAACAAAAAAATAGTATTTACCGGCGGAGGCACTGCAGGACATGTCACTCCCAACATTGCCCTTTTTCCTTTTGTGGAAAAAGAGGGATTCGATGCCTATTATATCGGTTCCTACAATGGGATTGAAAAACGGTTGATTGAGGATTTTAATATTCCCTATTACGGAATTTCTACCGGAAAATTACGCCGTTATTTCGATTTAAAAAATATATCAGATCCATTTAGAGTCATAAAGGGATATTCTCAGGCTTTAAATATTTTGAAAGAATTGAAACCTGACATTGTATTTTCAAAAGGCGGATTCGTGTCCGTACCGGTTATCCGGGCAGCTTCAAAATTAAAAATACCTTGCATTATTCATGAATCAGACATAACCCCGGGATTAGCTAATAAATTATGCATTCCGGCTGCTACAAAAGTCTGCTGTAATTTTCCGGAAACTGTAAAATATATTCCTTCCGGAAAATCCATCCTTACAGGTACCCCTATCCGTACTGAACTGACAAGGGGAAGCAAACTTGCGGCCTTGGAATTATGCGGATTTACAGCAAATAAACCTGTCGTCATGATTATTGGAGGGTCTCAGGGTGCTGCCAGTGTTAATATTATGGTTCGGGAAGCTTTACCAAAATTATTAGAAGATTTTCAGGTTGTTCATATCTGCGGAAAAGATAAAGTCGACAATTTAATGTTGACCATCCCCGGATATAAGCAATTTGAATATTTAAAATCAGAATTAAAAGATGTTTTTGCCATGGCTGATATTGTAGTTTCCAGAGCCGGCGCTAATGCTATCTGTGAGTTGTTGGCATTAAAAAAACCAAATCTTTTAATTCCTCTACAAGTAGGAAGCAGAGGCGATCAGATTTTAAATGCTCATTCATTCGAAGAGCAGGGATTTAGTATGGTAGTTCGGGAAGATTTTATTGACTGCGACATCTTAGCTGAAAAAATACACGAATTGTACCAACACCGGGAATCCTATATTGAAAAAATGAATCAAAGCAGCCAGACAAATGCTATTCCTAAAGTTCTTGAATTAATCAAAGAATATAGTTTATAAAAAAACGCCCCATTTAAGAGTACCTTTCTACATCCTCTTAATGGGGCAGTTTTTTTATTTCAATTCTTCCCAGACCGCATCCAGTTCCTCTGCTGTCGGCTGTCCAGGATTCCATCCAATCAGCTGACCATCATTTTTAAAACGCGGGATTACATGCATATGGAAATGAAATACCGTTTGTCCTGCAGTTTCTTCATTATTCTGTACTAAATTCACACCATCACAGTTTAATCTTTCCTGCATCTTAAGTGCTGTCTTTTTCGCCATTTTCATCACTTCTGCCGCCCAATCTTCTGGTAAATCGTACAAATTTCTATAATGCTCTTTCGGAAGAATCAAGGCATGTCCCTTAGTTGCCGGTCCCATGTCCAATACAACTTTAAATCTTTCGTCCTCCTCAATAGTTCTGGAGGGAATATCTCCATTGGCAATTTTACAAAAAATACAATTACTGTCTTTCATATTTCCTTTCTCTCTTTCTTTTTATTACCCAAAATTAAATACCTGATCTAATGCAGTTAAAATTCTGAAATCACCTTTCATTGTCATTTCCCCTGCCATAAAGGCTCTTTGGAAAGACATTCTGCCTGCTACAATTCCATTCAGCACTTCTTCACTAATCTGAATTACCACATCAGCATTTTCCAATTCACCATAATATACATCCAGCTTTTCCGCATTAACTTCAACAATAAGCGGTTTTTCTTTCCCTTTAATTATAAATTTATAACGACCTTTAAACTCTGTCTGGGGTTTAAAACAAGTTTTAAAATTATCTACGAAAGGCATTTGAATGGAAGAATCTGTGCTTTTCATCATTCCTCTGAACATACTTGCTAATTCCTGCAAATCTTCTTTCTGTCTCTGCACATAATCTTCATCAGAAGCATACTGAGATAACTGCTCTGTTTCCTGAGGTGTCAGATTAATATTCTTAGATACCGCAATTTTTTGTTTTACCGCCTGATTACTTGCTGGAAAACTTAATACCTTCTGATTAATATTTCTATAGATATTTTCCGCTTTTTTTTCAATCAACTCCGTATATGCTTCATCCATTTCCAAGGTTGCAAAATCTGCAATATATCCACATAATCCTGTACATGGCAATCCTCCCAGAATTTCCCATGCGGAACGAAGATTCAATTTTGCTTCCCTTTCACCATATGTAGTAGACATAACTACAGGACTCATGTATATCTCTGAAATCCTTTCTTTATCTCCATATAACCAGCAGGCATCTAAAAATTGCTGCATATAACCACCAATTCCATACCATTCTACCGTGGTAGCCAGAATAATCCCATCTGCATCCTTCAAAGTCTGAGGTAAGGTTGTAATGGAATTTTTTAAATCATACAAATGATAGCGATCTACCCGTACATTTAATTCTTCCAATACGGCCTGCATCTTATTAATAACATATAAAGTAGGATCGTCCAAAAGCCCTCTTCCACCATAATAGATATTTATCTTCACTTTTTTGCTCCCTTCGGCATCACTTGTTTTGTTCGTTTTTAACCTTCAACTCACAAATACGCACTTCGTGCTGTCATTTGCT
>CAZHGE010000074.1:0-6130 GCA_964531805.1 uncultured Lachnospiraceae bacterium | reverse complement strand
TTTGTTCGTTTTTAACCTTCAACTCACAAATACGCACTTCGTGCTGTCATTTGCTCCGCAAATCATTTGTTCGTTAATAGCACAGGAAAAACAAATGCTGCCTTCGGCATCGCTTGTTTTTCCACTGTGCTATTACATTATACAACAAGTGTCCTGACTTTACCAATGAGGATTTCATCATTTTTTTCAATTTTCATAATTTCGTTATTTTTCACAGGCATTCCGTTTAAATATGTACCATTTGTTGAGTTTAAATCCATAATTGCAATCCCATCATCTTTCTTAATAAACTGACAATGCACACGGCTTACAGAGGGGTCCCGAATTACAATATCTACTTCTTCTTTCATCTTTCCTACTTTACACGGAAACTCTCGCAAAACAATCTTTTTTATGTGTCCTTTTTCCTTCCACTGAAGACTCCATTCCTCTTTCTCATCAGGTTCAAAAAAAACCGTTTCTCCAACATCCCATTCTTCTTCCTGCGCCTGTTCTTCCTTTTCTTCCTCTTTTGTTTCTTTTTTATAAAACAGAAGAAAATATATAAACATTAAAAGAAACAGCACAGCAAATGCTCTGCAAGAAAGTTTCAACGTGGAAGGAACTCTTCCCCAAAAACTTACTACCATCATAAGACAAGACAATATTAAGCATAAATATTTTACATTCCCCTTCAGTTTTTTACTTTCTTCCTGCACTTCCTCTTCAAGATTCTTTATTTCTTCCAAATTTGTATTTAATGGAGCCGGCATATCTGCTACATTCTCTTCCTTATTTTTCTTTTGTCTTTTCATAATATTTTCTTTTTCTAATATCGGAAGAAACTGAAATAAGGAAAATTGTTTTTGACCCTGTTGTCGGTAAAAATGATATGCTGCATTTACCCCATGCTCATCTCTGTGATTTATTTTCTCTAAAAAAAATTCTGCAAGTTTATGAAACCCTTGGAATTCTTCCTGCCATGGCAAAACTACAATATATAAACTTCCCTCTTCTTCCTCTTCATAAATATATTGAGGATCAAACCATATCATTTTTTCTGTTAATAAATAATTTCTCATTTCTTCTAATATGGAAAGAAGATGTTGAAAAATATACAACATATCTTCCAGCTGCATCTCTTTATCCTGATATAAAACAGTCAGACTCCTTTTATTCGTAATATCTGCATACAAGTAACCTTTTCCATCTTCAATGCGTATTTTACATGGCAATACACCTTTTATTTTATTATTTTCCAACATTTTAAATGAATATCCCTGCATATCTGCATCCTCTGGCAGTTCTATCAACATATAGCTGGCATACAAATCTGTACGATAACTAATCTTCATATAATTTCCTCACATTCCTGATATTTTTTACCGGATTCACCCTTACTGTCTCAGAAAAACATTCTAAATCCTCCCATTTTCTATTTAATAGCGGTAGCCCTGTAAAAGGGATTTTCGTTTTTGCACCTGTTTTTACTATTATTTTATTTGTCGAAATATCTATTTCTTTTGAAACACCAGTCACAAAAAATAACTTATCATCTATTAGCTGTTCTAATTGCTTTTCCACATATTTTTTTAGTTCTGTATCTGACAACTGCACTTGCCGACTTCCACGCAAAGCAGCAATGTATGAAACCTGATTTATCACTGTAATATTATACAAATAAAATCCCATGTAAATTGTAAAAATAATGCCTCCCAGAATCATAGGAAAAACAAGAGAAGCTTCTACCGTCATATATGCTTTTTTTCTATCTTTATACATATTTCATCCCCCAAAGTATTAAATAGGATATGCCTATAAAGGGAACAAAAGGAATCTGGTTGTCTTTAGATTCTCTTCTGATTCCCATCATAACTATAGAAAATATCGCACTTAACAAAAATGACAACTGACATAAATACCAGACTCCCATATCCCCAAGACACATCCCCATAATTATCATCAGCCAACCATCTCCATACCCAATTTTCTCTTTGGTTGCTTTGCCAAACAATAAAAGTAATACCCCCGGAATCAATGAGAATATCCCTTTTTCTGCAGTTATACTTTTTTGATTCAGCATCCTCGTCAGAATCAAAATTCCGAATAAGGTACCCAGTTGTAAATATCTTGAAGAGATTGTTTTGGTTTTGATATCCTGTATACTGCCCCAGAACAAATATAATACAATTCCTATCTTTTTTATCATTCTTATCCCCCACATTTTTTACAAGGCAAAACTCCTTCCAGTTGAGAAAGAGGCACACTCTTTATATATCTTTTTAATCCCCGACAACTTATAGAGGTATGATAACGATTCCCATAGTTTGTAATAAAAACATATGTTACAAATCCATTCTCACCACAATATTCACAAGGCAGATACCTCCCACCGGATTCATTTTTTATCTGTGCTATCTCTGACATTCCTATTCCCTGTATAGATAAAGACAAATGTGTGCAAGACCTGTCTTTATGATAAACGGTTCCATACTGAGTCATATAAACCATAATATCTTCTTCTTTTCTGTTTCTTCCGATTTTTACATCATAACCAGTCCATGGTTTCACAACACATTTGGCAATTAACTTGCAATCAGGAACCGCTAATATAGGAAATATAGATTTCATTTTTCTGCTGTTTTGTAATCTGATAAGTTTTGAATTATCCCCCTCAAATCCTTCTGTTATACAGGCAGATGCTGCTAATTTTTTTCCTTTTTGCTGAAGCTGCCCCATATCCTGTATGTATACTTTAAATAATAAAAGCATCGAAAAAACATTGACCATAAAAAGAAGAAAGAAGGAAAATGATAAAGAAGCTTCTAAACACATAGATGCCTTATGACAAGAAGATGTGAAAGAGAATGTTCTTTTGGGTCTTGTTTTTCTTTCGCGTTTTGGATTGAGTTGATTGTCACTTATATTGGGGTCGATTTGTACGTGACATGTCTGGAGAGAAGCTTTGTAATCTGATAAATTTTTAGTTTCTGTATATTTGAGCCTGTGAAAAAATCTCTGTAAATTAAACAATACAAAGGTCTTCTATGATAAAATATTAAAATCATAGGAGGCCTTTTATTATGGCAAACAGAAAAAAAGAAGTTTACAAACCAAAACCAATGACTGAGGGAAAAAGAAATCTTATCCAAGGTTTGCTTCAGGAGTATGATATCCAATCTGCTGAAGATATTCAGGATGCTTTAAAAGATCTGCTTTCCGGAACAATTCAAGATATGCTTGAAACAGAAATGGATGACCATCTTGGCTATGATCGTTATGAAAGATCCGGTGAGCCTAACTACCGTAATGGTACGAAATCCAAGACTGTCCGTAGTAAATATGGTGAATTTCAGGTAGATGTACCTCAGGATCGTCAGAGTTCATTTGAACCGCAGGTGCTTCCAAAACGTCAAAAAGACATTTCTTCGATTGATGACAAGATTATCTCCATGTATGCAAAGGGAATGACTACACGACAGATTTCAGAAACCATAGAGGACATTTATGGATTTGAGGTAAGCGAAGGAATGGTATCGGATATCACAGATAAGCTCCTTCCACGAATCGAGGAATGGCAGAATCGTCCTTTGTCGCCTGTGTACCCAATCGTTTTTATTGATGCTGTACACTTCTCAGTACGTGATGATGGTGTAATCAGGAAACTTGCAGCATATGTGGTGCTTGGTATCAATGAAGATGGCATGAAAGAAGTCCTAAGCATTGTTGTTGGTGAAAACGAAAGCAGTAAGTACTGGCTGTCTGTATTAAACAGCCTAAAGAATCGTGGAGTTCAGGACATTCTCATTCTCTGCTCCGATGGCTTGACTGGTATCAAGGATGCAATCTCAACGGCATTTCCAAAAACGGAGCAACAACGTTGTATTGTACATATGGTGAGAAACACGCTTAAATACGTTGCAAACAAGGATATGAAAGCATTTGCAAAAGATTTAAAGACAATCTATACCGCTGCGGATGAAGAAGCTGCCAGAAAGCAGTTAGAGTCTGTAACAGAAAAATGGTCTGCTCAGTATCCAAGTGCGATGAACCGCTGGCATGAAAACTGGGATGCAATATCCCCAATCTTCAAGTTTTCTAAGGAGGTTCGCACCGCATTTTACACTACAAACGCCATAGAATCATTGAATTCCTGCTATCGTAGATTGAACAAGCAACGCAGCGTATTTCCAAGCTCTCAGGCACTAATGAAAGCTCTATATCTGGGAACTTTCGAGATAGCCAAAAAATGGACAATGCCAATCCGAAACTGGGGAAAAGTCCGTGGTGAACTGGAGATTATGTACCCTGAACGAATGCTGATATAGCAACAAAAGCTGGAATATTAAGAGTAAATATACGCCCAGACTTCTGGGCGTTCTTGACATACCAGCTTATTTTTGCTATTAAATAGACAACGGCTCAATAGCAGAGAACGCTGTCAAGCCGCATCAATTATCATAGAAGATCTAAATTTACAGAAAAAATTTCACACCGTCGTATATTTCCAAAAGAACACCCTCTTTCGCACCTCCTTTATTCATATATATAATCCCGTGTTATTTCATATCCATGTCCATATCCGCTGCTTACATTTACCTTTGCTCTTATACCATAAAGACATCCATCCATCTGAAAATAACGATTTCCTTCTGTCACACGAATATCCATTTCACATATATCCATAAAATGGTATAGGATTTCTTTTTTCTCTTTTAGCAATAAGAAATATGTTAAATAATCCTGATATTGCATTCCTTCTTCTGATACCGCATATTCTCCTAAATGGGAGGTAAAAGAAAGCAGTTGAGATAAGGGAGTATTCCAATTCTTATCATCTTTCCACAAAGGCAGTTTATTCCCATCTAATAAAATTCGAATATCTTTTACACTTTCTGCATAATTCCATGCAAATAAAATTGTGATTTTTAATGCTTCTTTTATTTCCGGTGATAAAAAAACCGCACTCAAAACAGCCGCCATCGCCTCAGCTTCTTCCACTTTTTTGCCATCTGACAAAAGATGTGCAAAATTGATACCTTGCCGTATTTTTAAAATATCCTCTATGGTCGCTTCCAAATTTTCCAAATCACTGTCTTTTCCATGCAGAATATATTCAATCTGATAACTTAAAACAGCTTTCTCCAAAGTTCTGTTATAGGTACTGCATTTTTCTAAAAGATATTCTACAAGCCATGCTTTCTCCGCAGTCTCTTCCAATATACTTTTTGGTAGATTCAATTCCCCTTTTCCACTGACTATATTGCGCCGACTTATATAATATTCTGGTGTAATTACCATGGATGAGAGTTGTTTATCCTTCGGAAGTGCCAGACCTAAAGTACCCTGTGCTTTTATTTGTCGAATCTGGCTGGCGGGATTTTCAAAACCTATGGGGATTTCCTCCCCCGTCTCCGGATCTATGAAATCTTTTTTCCTCTCTTCCACCAACCCATCTAATCTTTCTTGTGCTTCCTCCCATTCGGTATCTAAATCCCTAAAAAGAGAGTCTTTTTCCCCCAGATTCTCAAAAGATGAAAAAATCCTTTCTACTGCTCCTATTCCGCTTTTATCCAGCATATATTCTGCTATCTGATGCATTAATACCTGCCCTTGTTGATCGGATGCATAAATATAATTCTCAAATTCCACATTATCACAATGTATATTTGTTAAATTACAAAATCCCAGCCAGTCGGTAAGCTTTTCTTCTTTAAAATTTTCGTTCATATAATATTGCACATGCTCTTCACATTTATGTACATCCGGAATCCCTTCACCATAAGAAGTATCTATAAAAAGTAAATCATACTGATTTAAAAGTTCTCTATGAAATTCCCCAAAAGCAGAAAATAATGCAATCTCCGTAACTGCCTCTGTTTCTGTTCTTATCGTTGTGATTCTTACCGCTTCAAACAAGGTGAAAATCAAAGAAAGCATCACTCCCAGCATTAAGGCCAAATAACAGGTGATATATCCTTTATGCCTCTCTTTTCTCATATCGTATTTGCCTGTTTCACTATTTTTTCAAAAATTGACTCTACTAATTTTGTCAGCTGCGTTTTAAAAATAATTACCAGACTTATCAAAACCACCAATATATTTACTATGGGATTTCAAATGCAGTGTTTTCAATGGTTGTAACACCATA
>CAZHGE010000073.1:0-14316 GCA_964531805.1 uncultured Lachnospiraceae bacterium | reverse complement strand
TCCGGTGCACGTGCAGTACATACTACAATTACAGATGAGTTATACAATACTATTTGTACAGACGGCAGTTATTTCTCAGAGGATGTTGTAGTTGTGGGTGAAGATTACTATGGTTATTACGAATTGTTTGAAGACTATGGTGATGGAAGTGAAGTAATTGTATTTGCAGGTAAGGATATTGCTACGGTAAAAACTCTTTATACTGGTACTTTGAGAAGTAATGTTATCTTTTTAGTGGCAATGGCAGTGGGTATTTGTGTATTGGTTGGAGCGATTGTAGCATTTATTGTGAAGGCAATTGCTAATTCAGTTGGTATTTTGGGCAACGTGGCAGACGGAAGTCTGACGACAACAATTAGCCAGAAACTATTAACAAGAAGTGATGAAGTTGGTAATATCGCAAGAGCGATTCATAAACTGCTCGAGAATTTGAAGAATATTGTACATAATATTCATAATGGTTCTGATGGATTGAATCGTTTCAATGCAAATTTCCAGGAACGTTTTGCAGCGGTTAATTCTTCTATTAATAATATCAATATCGCAGTAGAAGAGATTGCAAACGGTGCTGGTACACAGGCAGGAGAGACACAGAATGTTACTGAACAGATGGTTAAGATGGGACATTCTGTAACAGAGACAGTAGAAAATGTAGAAAAATTGATGCAGAATACGGATGAAATGCGTCAGCAGAATGTGGAAGTTAACGAGTCCTTACAGAATCTGATTAAGATTAATCAGGATACAACCGAGTCCGTACATAATGTTCAGAAACAGACTAACGTTACGAATGAAGCTGCTCAGCAGATTCGTACAGCAATTGATATTATTTCAGACATTGCTACACAGACCAATTTATTGTCACTTAATGCTTCTATTGAAGCAGCAAGAGCCGGTGAACATGGTAAGGGATTTGCCGTTGTAGCAGAAGAAGTTCGTAATCTGGCAGACCAGTCACAGGCAGCGGTAGACGAGATTTCTGCAACAATTCAGAACTTGATTGAGAACTCTGATATCAGTGTTGAGATTATGGATGAAGTTATCCGTGATATGGATAATCAGAGTCAGAAGTTAGCAGAAACAAAGAACGTATTTGGTAAGCTGGATGGCAACATTAATAACGTAGCAAGTGCTGTAGACTTGATTCGTACAGAAGCAGATGCAATGGGTGCTGCGAAAGATGCGGTAT
The DNA here is from genome assembly GCA_964531805.1 of uncultured Lachnospiraceae bacterium. Classification (GTDB taxonomy): domain Bacteria; phylum Bacillota; class Clostridia; order Lachnospirales; family Lachnospiraceae; genus RGIG8767. Next base: position 13,127 of record CAZHGE010000073.1, on the reverse strand, counting down.
TAGAGAGTTTAGAAAGTCTTGCAGCAATCTCAGAAGAAAATGCAGCAAGTACAGAAGAAACAGCGGCTACTATGGGTGAAGTACAGCAGATTATTATGGAATGTAATGCTTCCTTATCTGAACTGAGTGATCTTGCTAATCTCCTTGATGAGAATGTAAACCAGTTTACGTTATAAAGTAAGAACAGTAAATTAATACTATATTACCCAGTTTTAGAAAAAATGTTAAAAAAGACCGGATTTGTTGAAAAATCCGGTCTTTTTTTGTATAATAGTGACAATAGCACTAGTTTGGAGGGTTATATGGGAAAAATACAATTAGGGAAAAAGGAAAAGGCAGCAAAAGACAAGCAGCTTAAGGCGCCAAAGGCTGGCAAAACTGCAGTTACACCGAAAGAAAAACTGGCGATTCCATTTTGGAGACGAATGGGAGCGCGCCTTGTATTTTCTTTTTTAGTACCGGTTATTTTCATTATTGTGCTTGGCTCTGTTTCGTATCAGAAAGCATCGGATCAGATTGTGGCAAGTTATGAGCAGTCGGTAGATCAGACAGTGGATATGATTAATCAGTATCTGACATTGTCATTGGATACGGTTCAGTCCAGTTATAAGAAGTATTTGAATGATGAGGAACTGAATAGATTTTATAAAGGTATCTATGAAACATCGGATCCGACAAGGCATTCCTATATTCCACGAGAATATCTGGATTATTTCAGAGAGCATGTTACAGCGGATGCATTGATTTCTAACATTCATATAGTATCCGATGTACAGGCATCAATTTCAACTGCACGTTCTGCGGATACGAAATTATATTCAGGATTTGCAGCTACTCCACAGGGTGAGATGCTTTTAGCAGATACACATTCGTATTTTATTTTTGGTAATAATTCTGGTTTGGATGAAGCATTATTGGTAGAGCCGGATTCTTATGCGCTTCGTCTTGGAAGACATTTAAATAATATTAAGGCAGTTTTGTTGATTGATATTAAGGACGATGTGGTTGGTGATGCCCTTGCTTCATTAGATGGTGGAGAAGGCAGTTCCGTTGGACTGGTTACCTGCGATGGAACAGAATATCTTTCTGAATTATCAGCAGGTACGGAAGGCAGCACATTTATTGGTAAAGCTTTCGTGGATGAAGCAATGGCTTCCGAAGAAATGAAAGGCTCTGCTTATGTAAAAGATGGTGGAGAGTATCTGTTTGTATATTCTAAGATTGATGGCAGAGATGCTATGATCTGTGCCTTGATTCCAATGGAAAATATTATTGGACAGACAGCAGATATTAAGAATATTACATATATTTTAGTTGCACTTGCATGTGTAGTCGCAATTGTAATGGGTGCTCTTATGGCTAGGAGCATTGGTGCAGCAATTACAGAAATTGTACGCAAAGTGAAGAAGGTATCCGGTGGTGATTTAACGGTAGAAGTTAAGACCAAGAGAAAAGATGAGTTCCGTCTGCTTGCGGATGGTGTTACGGATATGATTGTGAACATGCGTAAGCTGGTTGCCGGAATTAAAGATGTAAACGAAGAATTGGGTGTAGCATCCAATGGTATGGCGGCAGCTTCTGAGAACTTCATGACAACATCTAAGAACATTATTGATGAAATTTCTGAGATTAATATCGGTGTTGACAAACTCGATAATGAATCTGAGGAATGTCAGCGTAAGATGGATGTTTTATCGGATAAGATTACAGAAGTTACCAATAATTCTTCTCAGATTAGTGGTCTTGCAAAAGAAGCAGAAGATGTCATTCAGACAGGTATGAAGACAGTGGACAACTTGGAAGGAAGTACGGATTCTACGATTGAGATTACAAGAGGTATCATTGATACAATTGATAAACTGGCTGAGAAATCAAAATCCATCCAGTCCATCGTGGAAGCAATCAATGAGATTGCAGAACAGACAAATTTACTTTCCTTAAATGCTTCTATTGAAGCAGCACGTGCGGGAGAAGCCGGAAGAGGATTCGCCGTTGTTGCACAGGAAATCGGTAAACTGGCAGAAGAATCTATTCGTTCTTCTGATAAGATTTCTAACATTATTAAAGAGATTGAAGATAATACCAAAGAAGCAATCGAGGTTGCAAAACAGGCTGAAAATATTGTAGATGAACAGAAGAAGGCTGTAAATGGGGCAACAGAGTCCTTTGAACAGATTGGCAAGCAGGTATCCGACCTGTTAGTCGCATTGAATGAGATTAATGCTTCTGTAGAAAGTATGGAAGAAGATCGTAATGTGGCAATTGCTTCCATTGCAGAAATTACAGCAATCTCCGCAGAAACAGCTGCTGGTAGTGCAAATGTATCCGATTCTGCAAAAGTACAGATGAGTTCCATTGAAGAACTGGATAAAGCGTCTGCAACACTTAAGAAGAGAGCGGATGAACTGAATGTCTTATTAGGCGAGTTCAGAGTATAGAATATGTTACGTAATGTTAATAAGCGGTGGGCATAAGCCCGCCGCTTATTTTCTGGAGTAGTATTTGGTATACCATTTCTCGGCTTCTTCTTTATAGCGGTAAGCTGTATTCATCAAATTATCATATTGCTGTTTAGCACTTTCAATTGTCTTAACTTTTTCAAGTACTTCCTGTTCCTTCTGTGTTAACAAAGTGTTGATAGATAGAAGTTCCTGTTCTATTTTTGCTATTTGGTTCTCTTTTTGATTGTTTTCATTTTCTAATTCTTCTGTTGTTTTTAGTAGAAAGGATTGGAAACAGTTACTCTTTTTTATGTAAAAATAATCTTCATCAGGACTATTGCAGATTAATAAGAATGTTTTGTGAAGAGTGATGCATTGAATTTTAGGCAGCAGGGGATATGTATCAATGTCTTGAGAAACATTAGGTGTATCTAAGGGATGGGTGTATTTTAAAATATATTCTCCGGATAGTGGATTTTCAACAAGATACAAAAGTATAAGATCTTTTTCACAGGCAAGTAATTGGGGTGAAAAATAGTGGAGAGCATCTTTGGCGGATAAATGAAATAAAATTGTACTGTCTAATACATTTCGGAATATTAGATCGCCCTCTGTGTTTTGATAAATAAAATAAATAATGTCATGATAAACAGCGGAGGAAAGAGAAGAAGAATAATCATTGCATAAAATAAGAGGTTTGGTAATTTCCGTTCCCACAGCCGTGCGTAAGCAGATAGAGGAACCGCTTGTGTATAAAAGCAGGTTTTTATCAGATGAAATTGAATAAATAGTTCCCATAAAGACCTTTTTTCTTTCTATTGTATGGTAGCAGATGTCTTTTTAGAACATATAATGTAATAAAAGATGAGAAGGGAACTTTCTTATGGCTAAATGTAAATGTAGAAATGCAGCACGTATCCTTAGTGAAACCGTTCAGAACATGTGCAATAGCAATAACTGTATGTATGGTGCCAATGCCTATGGTTGTGTCGATGTATGTACCAATCTGATTGGAGAAGAACCGAAATATCTAAGTTTATATGCACCTGTGATTTATGATGAAGTGGGAATTAATTTATGCGCCAGCTTTGAGCTGGGAATTGATTTGGCAACAGAATATCCAACGGTAACAGGAGCAATGGTCCGCATTGCGGATATCGCATTTGTATACGGTGATGATGATGTAGTGGTAGAACCCATAACAGGAAGACCGAATTGTTACTTGATCGGGCTTTCCAATATTACGGTAACCTTTGCGGTGGATCTTTATGATGCGGCGTGTCGTTTGATTGCCACGGTATATCCGACTGCAGTATATCTGCCTTCTGATATCACGGCGCCTACCTATGATGAAGATACCAATCCTGAAAGAGTTGAATTGGAATTGTTTGCTCCTTATGGTACTTCATTTGTAGGCACAGGAGCAGCTGCAACACCGATTTTGAATGTAATTGGATTTGCGGCAGGAAGTAATTATGTGACACAGGGAATCAATCTGTATATGCTTCCTAAACTGATTGCTTTAGATACGGATGACAGCACCATTACAGTTGGGGTTACTTTAATTCTTCAGTCATTATATTTTGCTGGATACTGTGTAGAGAGTGGTGGAAAAATCAATACGCCAAAGGGAAATCTTACTACAGTGGATGATAGTGACTGTATGCAGTTTGTGGCAGGAGAGTTGTTGGATTTAGCAATCCGTCCATTGGAATTGGGTTGTTCATCTGGCGGCGACTCATGTGATACATGTAATGCTTGTAATACCTGCGATTTATAAGAATAGAAAAGGGAGCACATCAAGTGTTCCCTTTTTTGTATAAAGAAAGAATCAAAAAAAATAAAGTATGCTATGGTCTTAGTCCTCAAAATGGTATAAAATGTAGTGAATGAAAAATACGGAATAAAAGAGGACAGGTATGAAAACAGAAATAAAAAAATATGGAAGTCTTTTGATTGGATTGTTCCTTCTTTACTTATGTATTCGGTATTGGGATGGAGCGGTGGAGATATTCACACTTGCGTTAAATGCGTCACTTCCCCTTTTGGTTGGCTGCGTCATTGCCTATATATTGAATATTTTAATGTCGTTTTTTGAACGTCATTATTTCCCGAAGACCAAGTCTAAGGTGGTACAAAAATCAAAGCGTGTTGCCTGCATGCTTTTGGCTTTTGTCAGTTTGGTGGGGATTATCGCACTGATTATCGGAATTGTGGTGCCAGAGCTCACGAACTGTGTGAAGCATTTATTTGCTAAGGTTCCTGTTTTTGTGGAAAATACTTTAAAAATGCTGGAACAGGATGAAAATCTGGCAGAATATGCCTTTGCGTTAGAATCCTATCTTCCAACGGACTGGTCAGCATGGGAAGACAAGCTGATGAGCGGAGCACAGGCGGTTTTAAATGGATTTGGCGGCGTGATGAGTTCGGTGGTTTCTGTGGTAAGTTCGGTGTTTTCAGGGATTGTCACAGTGCTGGTTGCGTTAATTTTCTCCATTTATCTTTTATTGGATAAAGAAAAAATCATTTCACAGGTAAAACGTTTGATTTCTACTTATATTCCAAATGGGGATAGAAAGATTTTTTATGTTCTCCATACATTAAATGACAGTTTTCATCGTTTTATCGTAGGACAGTGTACGGAGGCAGTTGTACTGGGTGTTCTTTGTATGATTGGAATGGCAATTTTCAGATTTCCATATGCGATGATGATTGGTGTTCTGATTGGATTTACCGCGTTGATTCCAGTGGCAGGTGCGTATATTGGAGCAGGTGTGGGTGCATTTATGATCCTGACAGAATCTCCGATTCAGGCAGTCTTATTCCTGATTTTTATTGTGGTTTTACAGCAGGTGGAAGGCAACCTGATTTATCCAAAGGTAGTGGGCAATTCTATTGGACTTCCGGGAATCTGGGTATTGGCAGCCATTACGATTGGCGGCGGTCTCATGGGCGTTATGGGTATGCTTTTGGCAGTGCCGATTGTGGCAACTATCTACCGTTTATTGCAGGCAGATGTGCGAAAACGCAATCCTGTGCCAGTTGAGGTGAAGATAGAAGAGAAAGAAGAAAAAGAGGAAAGTACAGAGTAAGAGAAAAGAGGAGAAAAACATGGAAAAGATTAGGCCAATGTTGTTTACAACATTGAAGAATTACTCTAAGGAACAATTTATTAAAGATGTGATTGCGGGTATCATTGTAGCGATTATTGCACTTCCGCTTTCAATCGCATTAGCACTGGCTTCAGGAGTGGGCCCGGAGCAGGGTATCTATACTGCTATTGTGGCTGGTTTTGTTATTTCCTTTTTAGGAGGCAGTGAAGTACAGGTATCCGGTCCGACAGCGGCGTTTGCGACCATTGTAGCTGGTATCGTGGCGACAAATGGTTTTGATGGTTTGGTGGTAGCCACTATCTTAGCAGGTATTATTTTGATCATTATGGGCTTCTGTCATTTTGGAACGTTGATTAAATATATTCCTTATACGATCACGACTGGTTTTACATCCGGTATTGCGGTAACCATCGTAATCGGACAGCTTAAGGATTTCTGTGGTGTGGCGTATCCGGAAGGAATGCCAACGATTGAAACGATGGAAAAATTAGAAGCATTTATTGCTGGTATCAGTACTTTTAATCTGGACGCATTTATTGTGGGTGCAGTGTGCCTGGCAATCCTGATTATTATGCCTAAGTTTACAGAGAAGATTCCGCCGTCGTTGATTGCAGTAATTGTGGGAATCTTAATGGTTCAGTTTTTGCCATTAGAAGTACATACGATTGGGGATTTATATACGATTAACAGCAGTCTTCCAACTCCGAGTCTTCCAAACATTAATTTTGAAATGGTGCGTACCGTTTTACCGGATGCATTTACGATTGCTGTTTTAGCAGCGATTGAATCTTTATTATCCTGTGTGGTTGCAGATGGTATGATTAATGGTCATCACCGTTCTAATACAGAATTGGTAGCACAGGGAGCTGGTAACATTGCTTCTGCTTTATTTGGCGGTATTCCGGCAACTGGTGCCATTGCAAGAACAGCAGCTAATGTTAAAAATGGTGGTAGAACACCGATTGCAGGTATTGTGCATGCGATTACATTGTTATTAGTATTGGTTGTATTAATGCCATATGCGGGCCTGATTCCGATGCCGACAATCGCAGCGATTCTTTTTATGGTAGCTTACAATATGTGTCACTGGAGAAGTTTTGTTCATGTAATTAAAACAGCTTCAAAGAGTGATATTGCTGTTTTGGTAATTACATTTGTATTAACTGTTGCATTTGACCTGGTAGTAGCAATTGAGATTGGTATGCTTCTTGCTTGCTTATTATTTATGAAGAGAATGAGTGATGAAACAAGTGTTAAGAGCTGGAAATATGCAAGCATTTCCGAAGAAGAAGCCGATATTGCAAAACAGGATAAAGAAGAAAAAGAGCAGCTGATGAAGATTTCAGAAAGCATCCGTGTGTATGAAATGTCCGGTCCATTATTCTTTGGTGCGGCAGACCGTATCGGTACGATTGTAGTTAAAGATATGACCAAGTATCTGATTCTTCGTATGAGAAGTGTTCCTGCTATTGATATCACAGCTATGAATGCGATGGAATCCTTATATAATAAATGTAAAAAGGATGGAATTACTTTAATTCTTTCCCATGTAAATGAGCAACCGCTGCGTGTTATGCAGAAATCAGGATTTTATGACAAAGTAGGAAAAGATAACTTCTGCAAAAATATTTATGCTGCAATTGACCACGCTGAAAAACTTTTAAAAGAGTCAGAAGCGTAAAATCTTGTATTCAATTTCGAAAACCACTATACTGATGTGTATAGTGGTTTTTTTGGGAGTTAATATATGAAACGATTAGTAGTGGGAATCCTTGCACACGTAGATGCAGGAAAAACAACTTTATCCGAAGGACTTTTGTTTGAAAACGGAAGTATTCGAAAGATTGGCCGCGTGGATAACAAGGATGCCTTTTTAGATACTTTCACTTTAGAAAAAGAACGTGGCATAACGATTTTTTCAAAGCAGGCGGTTTTGCAAAGGGAAGATGCAGTCATTACGCTTCTGGACACACCGGGGCATGTGGATTTTTCAGCAGAAATGGAACGTACTTTGTGGCTTTTGGATGCGGCTGTTTTGGTAATTAGTGCTTCTGATGGTATTCAGGGGCATACCCGCACCCTTTGGAAACTTTTGCAAAGGCATGGGATTCCAACAATTTTGTTTATTAATAAAATGGATCAGCCGGAAGCGGAGAAAGAGAATCTGCTTGCGCAGTTAAAAACAAATTTAAGTGATTCCTGTGTGGATTTCTCATCATTAGAGCCAGATGTATGGAGAAATGGCGGAATGGATGCTTCGCAAAATCAGGATGAAATAGAGGATGCATTAGAACAGATCGCAGTCAGTGAAGAAGGCTTGCTGGAATATTTTTTAGAGCATGGAAAACTACAAAAAGAACAGGTTATAGAGATGATTGCAAAACGGCGGGTGTTTCCCTGCTTGTTTGGTTCGGCGCTAAAAAATGAAGGGGTAAAGCAATTGCTGGACAGTCTGTATGAATATATTTCCGTACCGGACTATCCTTCGGATTTTGGTGCACGGGTGTATAAGATTGCCCGTGATGAACAGGGCAACCGTTTGACGTATTTAAAAGTAACCGGCGGCAGTTTGAAGGTAAAGGAAATGTTGGCTGGAGATGGTGCTGATGGTTTGCAGTGGGAGGAAAAGGTAAATCAGATCCGTGTTTATTCGGGTGCCAAATTTGAAGCGGTAAATGAAGCGTATCCAGGCTGTGTATGTGCAGTGACAGGACTTACACGGACTTTGCCGGGAGAAGGACTTGGATTTGAACGGAGGGCAGAGCTGCCTGTGTTAGAGCCGGTACTGGTATACAGCATTGTGCTGCCGGATGGAGTGGATGCTTTATCCATGCTCCCGAAGTTAAAACAGTTAGAAGAGGAAGATCCCCAGCTGCATATAGTATGGGAAGAGGAAAGCCGTGAACTGAAAGTGCAGCTTATGGGAGAAGTACAGTTAGAAGTATTAAGAAATCAGATTCAGGAACGTTTTGGTATTAAGGTGTCCTTTGAAGAAGGTGCTATTGTCTATAAAGAAACTATTGCTGATACTGTGGAGGGCGTGGGGCATTTTGAACCCCTGCGTCATTACGCGGAGGTGCATTTGTTATTGTCACCGGGAGAACCGGGAACAGGAATCCAGGTACTTGCGGACTGTAGTGAGGATCTGCTTGCCAGAAACTGGCAGCGCCTTATTATGACCCATGTGGAAGAAAGAGAGCACAGAGGAGTACTGACGGGTTCGGTTTTGACGGATGTGAAGGTGACATTAATTGCAGGAAGAGCACACATAAAGCATACCGAGGGCGGGGATTTCAGACAGGCAACTTATCGTGCAATCCGTCAGGGGCTTATGCAGGCTTCTTCTGTTTTGTTAGAGCCTCATTACGAATTTCGCTTGGAAGTTCCCGTGTCCATGGTAGGACGTGCTATGACGGATTTGGAAATAATGCATGGTAATTTTGTGTTACAGGAAAGCGGAACCTCTTCCCAAGGAACGAATATGATAGAAGAAATGGCGGTATTAACGGGTACGATACCGGTAAGTACTGCCCGCGGTTACAGTATGCAGGTAACATCGTATACCAAAGGAATGGGACATTTTTTCTGTACATTGAAGGGGTACTATCCCTGCCATAATACGGAAGAAGTGGTGGAGAAGATAGGATATCATCCGGAGGAGGATGTGCGTAATCCCGCGGATTCCGTATTTTGTATGCACGGAGCCGGAGAAATTATTCCATGGCATCAGGTGCATGAATATATGCACATCGGATTAAATGGTGATGTGCAAAGCGGCGCACTTTTTGGCGCGGCAGACGGCGAGGATGGTACGCCTGTTTATTATGAAGGAATGAAGCCGCTTAGTGGAAAAACAAAAGAAAACCATGAACAAATCATGGGAACAGAAGAAATCGATTACATCATCAATCGTACAGCTTTTTCCAATCGAAAGGATGACTTTTCACACAAACCGGGATATTTAAAAAGAAAACCGGCTGCAAAGGATTATGGCAGCGGTAAAGCTGCGCAGACGGTTACCTATGCTCCCAAACCGAAAGCACCGAAATATCTATTGGTGGATGGCTACAATGTCATCTTTGCATGGCAGGAATTAAAAGAACTGGCAGAGAAAAATATTGATGGTGCCAGAGGCGCATTGATGGATACTTTATGTAACTATCAGGCAATCTGCCGTATGGAAGTGATTCTGGTATTTGACGCTTACCGTGTAGAAGGGCATGCAACAGAATTTTCAGATTATCAGAACATTCATGTAGTGTATACGAAAGAGGCAGAAACGGCGGATTATTATATAGAGCACTTTGCGCATGAAAACAGCAAACGCTATGACATAACAGTAGTGACTTCGGACGGCTTGGAACAGGTAATCATCCGGGGCGCTGGCTGTGCCTTGATCTCGTCCCGTGAATTTGAGACAGAAGTAAAACGTGCACAGGATTCCTTTAGACAGAATTATATTGAGAACAAGAAAAAAGGAAGTGACAAAACATATTTGGGAGAGTTTTTGCCTAAGCAGGAGTAAAAAAATAGTCTTTCTGTTATAAAAGTAAAGATTTCATTAAAAAAAGGAAAATTCAAAGACTTTTTGAAAAACCTGCTTTATAATGAGCGTATGAAATCAAAATTGCTTATTTTATTACAACAGATTGGAACGGTAGAGTTCTGGGAAAATTTATTTCATTCTTTTCGGATTTTAGGACCTGTAGCACCAATTTTACTTGCTATGGTAGAGTCCTTTGTGCCGGTATTGCCACTGGTGGCGATTGTAACTTTGAATGTGGCAGCTCATGGTATGGTGCTGGGGTTCTTATATAGCTGGATTGGTTCGGCTGGGGGAAGTACACTGGTATTTCTGATTTTCAGGCGGCTGGTAAAGCCATATGCTCTTCGTTTTGCAAACCGTCATCCGAAGATTGAAAAAGCGCGTGAATGGGTGAATGGAAAACTAAAATGGCAGGCACTGTTTTTTATTATCATTATGCCCTTTACTCCGTCTGCATTTGTCAACTTTGCAATCGGTGTATCGGACTTTGATGAAAAATTGTATATCAAAGTCATGGTAACAGCTAAGGTAATTATGCTGATTCTGTTGTCTTTGTTTGGACAGAGTGTTGTGCAGGCTATAAAAAATCCGGCATTTTTAATTGTGGCAGGATTACTTGCACTAGTTTTGTATCTGATCTCAAAATATATTAATAAGAAAAATAATTTAGAGTAAAAAGAGGATAATATGGCGATTAAAAATTTGATTTTTGATGTGGGAAATGTATTGTTTGAATATAGATGGTATCAGATGCTGCTGGATTTTGGTTTGACAGAAGAAGAAGCACAGGAAGCAAGACCACTGATTTTTGAAAATAAATTATGGGATGAGTTTGACCTTGGTAATCTTACAACACAGGAAATTATCGACCGTTATTGCGTGGAATTGCCACAGTATGAGGCGTTGCTGCGTTGGTTCTTTGGTCATTTGGAATTGATGCATGTGGCCCGTCCGGATGTATGGGAACGCGTTCATGCCCTTAAGGAAAAAGGATACCGCATTTATCTGTTATCGAATTATTCCAAAGACTTTTTTGATGCGCATACAAAGGGCGCTGCATTTTTGGACGACCTTGACGGCAGGCTCGTTTCTTATGAAGTGCACCTAATGAAACCTGATCCGGCTATCTATAAATGTCTTTTGGAAAAGTATAATTTAAAGCCGGAAGAATCCGTATTTTTTGATGACCGCCCAGAGAACACTGCCACTGCGGAAGAATTGGGAATCAAATCTTATACAATTACATCAAAGGAATATTTGCTTTCTGTCTTGGATGACAGAATTTGGAATATGTGATAAGATGATGTAAGAATATAGTAACAAATAAGTAGATTTATTTTTTGGAAATGGGCAGTATATCTGTCCGGTGTAAACAAGGAGGATACGATGAGCAAGCCAGCACTGGTAATTTTAGCAGCAGGCATGGGAAGCCGTTATGGTGGATTGAAGCAGATGGATCCTGTTGATGAACAGGGACATAAGATTATTGATTTTTCTATTTATGATGCAAAACAGGCGGGATTTGAGTCCGTTATTTTTATTATAAAAAAAGAGATGGAACAGGATTTTAAGGAATGTGTGGGTGATCCGATCAGCAAGCACATGGATGTAAAATATGTGTTCCAGGAATTAACAAATGTACCGGAAGATTTTAAGATTCCGGAAGGCAGAGTAAAACCATGGGGAACGACTCATGCCCTTTTATGCTGTAAGGATGTGATTGATGGTCCATTTATGGTTATCAATTCGGACGATTATTACGGTAAAAGCGGTTATCAATCCATGTATGAGTTTTTAACCACACATGAAGATGATGAGAAATGCCGTTATGCAATGGTTGGATATGAACTGGGTAAAACTTTGACGGATAAGGGTTCTGTTACCAGAGGTATCTGCAAACGTGACGAAGAAGGATTTTTAGAAAAAATTGTAGAACAGAAGATGATCGTAAAAACAGCGGATGGTGCCGCTTATTCAGAAGATGACGGCGCTACCTTTATCCCTGTGGATGTGACCACACCGGTTTCCATGAATATGTGGGGATTTGGCAAGAGTGTAATGCCGGCTTTTGAAAAAGCAATGCAACGATTCTTTAAAGAAGAAGTAGAGAAAAATCCGCTGAAAGCAGAATGTCTGATTCCAACAGAAGTAGATGTGCTTTTACATGAAGATGTGGCTACGGTTAAAGTGTTGACATCTTCTGATCAGTGGTTTGGCGTTACTTACAAAGAGGACAAACCTTTTGTAGTAGAGTCTATCAAACGTCTGAAGGAAGCTGGGGAATACCCTGAGTTTCTTTGGAAATAAAAGGTTAAAAGGTAAAAAAGGAGAAGAAAGAAATGGCAATTTTAGTAACAGGAGGAGCTGGGTTTATCGGAAGCCACACAGTTGTGGAATTACAGAATGCAGGATACGATGTAGTAGTAATCGATAATCTCAGTAACGCAAGCGAAAAGAGTTTAAAGAGAGTGGAAGCAATCACAGGGAAAAAGGTTCCATTCTACAAAGTGGACATCTTAGACCGTGAAGGTTTAAATGATGTTTTTGCAAAAGAAAAGATTGATTCCTGTATTCACTTTGCGGGACTCAAGGCAGTAGGTGAATCCGTAGCGAAACCATGGGAATACTATGAAAACAATATTGCAGGTACTTTGACATTAGTAGATGTAATGAGACAGCATGGAGTGAAGAATATCATCTTCTCATCTTCTGCAACAGTATATGGTGATCCTGCACAGATTCCAATCACAGAAGAGTGTCCAAAGGGACAGTGCACGAATCCATATGGATGGACAAAATCTATGTTAGAGCAGATTTTATCTGATATGCAGAAAGCAGATCCGGAATGGAACGTAATTTTACTTCGTTATTTCAATCCAATCGGTGCTCATAAGAGTGGAACGATTGGTGAGAATCCAAATGGTATTCCAAATAACTTAATGCCATACATAACACAGGTTGCTGTTGGAAAGTTAAAAGAACTTGGTGTATTTGGCGATGATTATGATACACCGGATGGAACAGGTG
>CAZHGE010000072.1:0-14370 GCA_964531805.1 uncultured Lachnospiraceae bacterium | reverse complement strand
CCTTGAAATGACGGAGTCAGAGTCCGTTGCCTTACCGTTTGGCGATAGCCCTTTATGCAAATGCCTTATTGAATGGCACTTGCATATAATACTAAATTGTAACGGGTTTTGCAAGTCTTTTTTTCAATTTTTTTTATTTTTTCGTCAACTTTTTTCACCCTGTTTTAATTAACAAAAAAATTAAATTGATACAACAGCTTTAATATGGTGCTTTCTGAGATATCTGCACGCACGTATTCGGTAATATCTCCTAAGTAATTATTTTCGCAAAGTAAAAAGAATATCCACACTACAAGAATCCATTTTACCAGTCCAGCTGCAATTCCTAATACTTGATCCAGAAAATGCAGAATTGGAAGATTGCTCATCAACTTAATCGACCGCAGAAGGAATTTTACAATTCCATATACCAATCCAAATAGCGCCAGTAGAATGACCGAATAAACGGTGTTTGTCACTTCCCCGTTCTGGAAACTGGAAACCAGCATAATGCCCAGTGACAGCATGACAAAGGCTGCTGCAAGAGCCACCATACCTGATATTTGTCTGGTTAATCCTTTCTGGTACCCTCTTACCACCATATAGAGCAATACAATCAATATAATTATTAACGTCAGGTTCAAAATTACTACTCCATTCTAGTTAAATTCCATAGTCGCAAGACCTTCATTCGTGATCAGTACAAATTTTCTCGGCGAATCCGTAGCTGCTGCAAAATGTACGCGATCTTCAAAAGTTCCTGAATATTTCAGTTTCTCATTCAGACCCACCACTATACATTTAGACTCGTTATAAATCATAATCTGATCATTACGAATAATGATGTCTTTAAAATCCATATCAAACCCATAGCTCATAACCTTCTTGCCAGAAGTATCATAGACGGCGATACGGTATTTATATTCACCAGTCTGATCATAAAACAGAAGCCCGACATGTGTATCACTGTAATACACGCCCTGAATCTCAACATCCAATAAAATATCAGCACTGCTGACTGGTTTCTTGGAACCTTCGAAAAACATCAAACGATTATCCGCTACTGCAAATGCAGTTTCCTGATTCATAAATTGTACAACAGGTACCACTGCATCCGTATAAGCGTAGGTACTGACAATATGATCCGTCGTGTTTTCACCAATGCCACCAAAATTGTAAAAGGTTACGCTATTTCGCATGGTATTTCCATCCACATAAAAATAGGATACGCCCATCACTTCGCCGGATAAAGACAGCGCCAGCGGGTAACCCGTCTTCGACATCGTTGCCTTAGCTTCTACAATCTGAGTTCCATCTTTATTAAATACATTAATCCACGAATTGCCGGATTCTTCTAAAATAGCTGCCACAACACCGCTGGAGGATACTGCAAAATTACGGATAGGAAGACGAGTATCCACTTCATATGTAGAGCCGTCCTTACCTACCAAATAGATGATATGCCCGTTATAATCACCCACCGCCGCATAACCGTCCGCTAGCCTTACCATAGGTGACTGCATTTCATAGGTCAGGTTCCATACCATTTTTCCTTTTGCATCCGTATTGCTGATACCATCCTTACTGTAGCGGATAATACTTCCATCATTTTCTAAATAAGACGTATTTTCCAAAACAGTAAATTCCGCCTGCTTCGTAATGACATAACCAGAAAAAACCTGATTTTTATATTGTGTCACAAACAGAGCCGTTAAACCGATTACAACTACCGCAATTAATATTACACGCAATATAGACTGAAATTTATGTATACGGATTTTCTTGGATAAACTGGCTTCTGCTTCTGATCTTCCGCGTATAACGCGGAAATTGTTTTTATTTGCCATTCTTATACTCCAAATTTAAATATCGTTGTGGAGCGGAATGGACGCTCCGGTCCAAAAATAACGGATGGGAAATTATCATGATGTACAGAGTCCGGATAATACTGTGTTTCCAAACAGAAACCAGAACGTTTTCCATATACCATACCTTCCTTACCTTTTTCATTGTTTACATAATTACCAGCATAGAACTGAATACCCGGAAGATCGGATAATACAGTTAAAACAATACCACTGTCATCTGATTTTGCCTGGGCCACTTCTTTTACAGTGCCATCACAGTTATCCACTACAAAGTTGTGATCATAACCGCCTGTTAATTTTAACTGTTCAAAATCAGCCTCAATTTCTTCTCCCATTCCTTTCCACTCAGTAAAATCAAGCGGAGTTCCTTTTACGGAAGCGATTTCCCCTGTAGGAATAGATCCAGGCACAACAGGAGTATAATGAGAAGCATGTAAAAGCAGTTTATGATTTAAAATTGTGTTGGTCTGATGTCCATCCAAATTGAAATAAGTATGGTTTGTCAGATTAATCACTGTATTTTTATCACTATCAGCTTCATAATCAATGCGAATTTCATTATCATCCGTTAATGTATAGGTAACAGCCAGTGTTCTCTTACCTGGTAATTCATATTCCATATCTTCTAATTCAAATGAAAAACGAACACCATTCTCTACTTCTTTGGCTTCCCAAATGCGTTTGTTCATTCCATTTGCATAATTCGTATGTAAATTATTTTCACCATCGTTTACTTCTAATTTGTAAACAACACCATCAATCGGTGCTTCTGCTTTTGCAATACGGTTGGAGGATGGCGCAATCGTAGATCCAAAATAGCAGCTGTTTTCATGGAATGTTTCCAAATTATCACATGCTAAAACCACATCTCTCTTGTTTCCATCTTTGTCTGCTACAAGGACATTTACCAAAATAGCCCCAAAGTCCATAACAGTCATTTCCATACCGTTTTTGTTTACTACTGTGTACAAATGCACTTCTTTTCCGTCTTTTGTTACTCCATAAAGTTCCTTTTTCATTTTTTACCCTCTCTAACCTATTTAATATATAACCTTTATCTATTGCTTTCATGCAAAACACGGACTATAATTCCGTTCTTCCTTCCAATGCACGAAGCAGTGTTACCTCATCAATGCACTCCAGATCACCACCAACCGGAACACCGCTGGCAATACGGGTCACCAATACCCCTAATGGCTTTACCAGTTTACTGATATACATAGCAGTCGTCTCACCCTCCAAACTGGAATTGGTTGCAATGATTACTTCTTTGACAGAGCCGTTTTTAATACGCTCCAACAGTTCTTTTAATTTGATATCGTTTGGTCCAATACCGATCATAGGTGAGATTGCACCATGTAAAACATGGTAAACTCCCTGATACTTGCCGGTTTTCTCATACGCCGCAAGATCTCTTGGATTTTCGACTACCATGATCAGGGAATGGTCACGTCTATCATTACCACATACTGGACAAATTTCATCATCCGTAAGTGTAAAACATTCCTGACAATAACGCACCTTGTGCTTGGCTTCCACTATGGTATTTGCCAGGCGGTCGACTTTTGCCGCCGGCATATTAATCAAATGAAATGCCAAACGCTGTGCTGATTTTTCCCCGATTCCCGGAAGCGCTGCAAGTTCGCTGATCAGATTATTGATTGGACCGCTGTAGAGTTCCATTAGAATGTCAATCCTCCAAGACCACCGGTCATTTTATTCATCATGCTGGCAGAAGCATCATCTGCCATACGAAGTGCTTCGTTTGTAGCTGCTACGATCAGATCCTGTAACATTTCAACATCATCCGGGTCAACTACATCCTGTGAAAGTACAACCTTCACAATCTCTTTTTTACCGGATACCGTTACTTCTACTGCTCCGCCGCCAGCTTTTGCTGTAAATTCTTTTGTTTCCAGTTCTTTCTGACTTTCCTCCATTTGACGCTGCATTCTCTGCGCCTGTTTCATTAAATTATTCATGTTTCCCGGCATGCCCATTCCGCCGCCTGGGAATCCTCCTCTTTTTGCCATGTGTATGACTCCTTTCTTTGCACTTAATAGAATTATTCTTCTTCAATATCAATATCCGTCATAATAAATTGGGATAGGTCTACATATTCATCATCGAAGTTACGGTCATTGGAAATACTCTGTACCGCGATTTCAACTTGTCTCTCCATATAATTGGATATTAACTGTTCTACTTCCTGTTTCTTGCCTTCTATTGCGAAGTAGTCAGATGAAATACCTTCCTCAACAACAAGCAGCAGTTTACCGTCTACAGAGAGGGAGAGTTTTGCATGTTTGAGTTGGTTTTTCAGAAGGTTTTCAGCAGTAGCAACAATGGCTGGCCACTGACCGACAATTTCCTTAATTTCCTCCGGTAACGCTTTCGGAAGTTCTTTTTTTACAGGTGGCGCTACGGGTACATTTGAAGCAACACTGCTTCCATCACCCGGCATTGCTGCCATTACGGGAACTCCCTTTTCCATTCTCTCTTCCAAAGCACGGATACGGTCTAACAGGGAATCCGTCTCTATCTCCATTTGGGGTTTACATAATTTAATCAATGCAATCTCAATCAGAATACGTTTTTGACCCGCATAGCGGATATTACCTGACAACTCAGAAAAAATACGGATAAAACGGATTATACTCTCTGCATCCGTCATTTCAGCCTCTTCCATAAGACGCTGCTTGTTATCTGTAGAAACATCCAGTACATCTTCTACATCATCCGTTGTTTTTACAATCAAAAGGTTACGCAGATACCAGGTAAAGTCCGAAACAAATTGTGTTAATTCCCTTCCCTGCATTACAATTTCTTCTAACAGATCAATGCAGCCAAGTACATTACGGTCTAATATCTGACGCAGCAAGCGGCTGAATACAACCGTATCCACTGCTCCCAGAACATCCAGTACCATGTCATAAGTCAGTTTCTGTCCAAAATGGAATGCAATACACTGATCCAATAAACTTAAAGCATCTCGCATAGAACCGTCAGCTGTTTTTGCTACATAGCGGAGTGCCTTTTCCTCTACTTCCACGTTCTCCGTTTCCATGAGTTCATGAAGACGGTCCGTAATGGTATCAATGGTAATTCGCTTAAAATCGTAACGCTGGCAGCGGGAAAGTATGGTAATCGGAATCTTGTGTACTTCCGTAGTTGCCAATATAAAAATACAATAAGACGGTGGTTCTTCCAAAGTCTTTAACAAAGCATTAAATGCTCCTATGGAAAGCATATGAACCTCGTCGATAATATACACCTTATATCTGCCGTTGGCTGGAGAATAAGAAACATCAGAAATAATTTCTCTGATATTTTCCACACCATTATTAGAAGCCGCATCAATTTCCATAACATTCATGCTGGCTCCTGCCGCAATTGCCTTACAGGAACTACACTCCCCACACGGATTGCCATCCTGGGGATTTTCACAGTTTACTGTCTTTGCAAACAATTTGGCAATGGTAGTTTTACCAGTTCCACGTGTTCCGCAGAATAAATACGCATGACCAACTCTCTGTGCTGCTATTTGGTTTTTTAAAGTTGTTACAATGTGATCCTGCCCTTTGACATCCTTAAAATTCTCCGGGCGGAATTTTCTATAAAGAGCCGTGTAAGACATAAGACTCCCTTTCTTACTTCTGCCTGATGAAACTTTCGTCCCACCAGGCAGTCATTTTTGTCTATAATGGGTTAGTCACCAAAACTGATGCCTAACATTTTTGCTTCCTGAATGATTGTAGAATCCGGATCTACCATCTTCAATTTACCAGCCACTTCTTCAAGCGGAACCTTCACGATCTCTCTGTTACGGTATCCTACCATGAATCCATATTCGCCTTTTAAAATCAGACGTCCTGCTTCAGCACCCAAACGGCTGGCAAATACTCGGTCATATGGACATGGACTTCCGCCTCGCTGCATATGTCCCGGAACCGTTACACGTACATCCTGTCCTGTTAATTTCTGAATCTGCGCAGCCACCTCATAAGATACAGATGGATATGGAGATTTTGCCAGTTTTTCTTTGTACTCTTTCTTGGATAACTTAGCATCCTCTTTGCTGATTGCACCCTCTGCTACTGCTAAGATTGTAAATTTATTACCGTTTTTGATTCTCTTTTCAACGGATTCTGCAATTTTGTTGATATCATATGGAATCTCAGGAATCAGGATAATATCTGCTCCGCCTGCCATACCAGCATTCAGTGTCAGATAACCAACCTTATGTCCCATTACTTCTACAACAAATACTCGTCCATGAGAAGCTGCTGTTGTATGGATACAGTCAATTACATTCGTTGCAATATCCACAGCACTCTGGAAACCAAATGTCATGTCGGTTCCATACAAATCGTTATCGATTGTCTTTGGCAGTGTAACCACATTCAAGCCTTCTTTTCTTAAAAGATTAGCCGTCTTATGAGTACCATTACCACCTAAGATCACTAAACAGTCCAACTGAAGTTTATGATAATTCTGCTTCATGGCTTCTACTTTATCCAATCCGTTTTCATCCGGATCTTTAATCGTTTTAAAAGGAGTACGGCTGCTGCCCAGAATCGTTCCACCGATTGTCAGGATTCCCGAAAAATCTTTGGAAGTTAACATCTTAAAGTTGCCATAGATCAGTCCTTTGTAACCGTTTAAAAAACCATAAATCTCAACTTCTTCACCACTGTTGTAAAGGGATTTTACCACACCACGCATAGCAGCATTTAAAGCCTGGCAATCTCCACCGCTTGTTAACATACCGATTCGTTTCATACCCGTATACCTCCATATCTTCTAGTCGTTTTCCTACAGAATATAGTATCCTTTCTGTTATAGGATATATTCTGCCCGTATTGTAATAATTATATATTATTTTATCTGTATTCACAATGAAAAAAGAGGAATTCCTTACAGAACTCCTCTTAACGCATTATCTTATTCAATAGATAAATGTGGTTTATATACGTTTCCTGTCCGTTTCACATGGATTTCTCCGATTTGAATTCCACTTTGCGCAAATGCCAGATCTATATAACTATCAATTGATACAAAGGACTCCATTCCAAATTCCCTCGTTATCCACTCACCACCAGTTCCATTAATAGTAATCGTCTTTAACGGAATCTTATTGCTGAAAATTGTCATAGAACTTTGCGAAAGTTCGCTAAGGTCTGATTTCATTTTTACAGTGGCTGTGTAGATACCTTTTTCCGGCAGTCGTACTGAAAACTGGTTTACGCTTCCCGCTTCAGTCTTAAGACCCGTAAGATCAAAATATCCCTCTTCATGTATCTCTACAGAAGGCATTATATTTTTTTCTACTTCTTCTACTTTTGGTGCATTTTTGATTTCAAATTCCGGTTCATCATCAATCACTCTTTTTCCAGCCGGCGAGCGCATCAATACTTTTACAATATTTTCCGCATTACGCAGCAGTTCCCCTCTTGTGATTGTTCCATTTTCCAATCCCTCTTGGGACATATCATTTAACGGATTACTTGCCGCATCCTGAACTACCATAAACAAATCATTCTGTGAACGAATCATATAAGGGGTCTTACGAATGCTTACCGGATCTTCTGCATCATCATTCATTCGAGCCCACCAGTCCGTCATAACAATTCCTTCATATCCCCACTCATCACGTAAAATGGTTGTATTCAAGTCATAATTGCTTGCAGTCCAAATTCCATTTAATGGATTGTAAGTGGTCATGATACTGTAAGCACCACCTTCTTTTACTGCAATCTCATATCCCTTCAAATAAATCTCTCTAAGTGCTCTCTGAGATACAACGGAATTTACTGTATGACGATTAAACTCCTGATTATTGGTTGCAAAATGTTTGATGGTACCGGTTACACCATATTTTGCCATACCCTTTAACATAGCTGCCGCCATTTTACCTGTTACATATGGGTCTTCAGAAAAATACTCAAAATTTCTACCGTTTAATGGATTACGGTGAATATTCATACCAGGTCCTAACAACATGTCAATCTTATTTAACAGAAGTTCCATACCTTCCCACTGATATAAACGTTCTACCAATTCCAGATTAAAACTACATGCAAGAAGAGTCCCGTTTGGATTAGCAAAAGCTCTTGTACCACAATCCATACGTATACCAGAAGGTCCGTCTGCACAACCGGCAACCGGCATTCCAAATGCCGCTAAACTGTCTGTCACACCACCGAAGGAACCAGCTATACCCGGAGTTACCTTTGCCGGACACATTCCCTCACCTCTGGACATACAAATTAGATCCTCATCTGAAAGTTGTGCCAAATAATCTTTTACCGAAACAGTTCCATCCATTAAATCCTTAAAACGATATCCCTTATCTCCTGTATAAGGTGCACTTTCCGGGCGCTTCTCTTCCATTCTCTTCTTAAGATCTATGGTACGAAGTGGCGCTGGTTCTGCAATCTCTTCCACACTTCCATCAGCCTTCACCTTAAGCACCATTCTGTTAAAATTCTGTGTTGGCGCACATGCTTCTGTTAACTGCTGTGTTACTCTGTTTTCATCCACTACCACAGCGCCAGCCTTTTGGGCATCCCTTACATTCACGCCCACATAAATTCCATATTCTCCTTTTTCAAGGATATATGCAAAAGCATGTCCTGTGACACCGCTGTCATCAAACGATGCCATCTCTCCAATTTCAAAAGTCAATGTCACTTTTTCTGATTCTCCAGGCTGTAACTCTTTTGTTTTTGCAAAACGGATCAAATTACGAACCGGCTTACTCAGTGCCCCCTGCGCCGGATCATAATACACCTGAACTACTTCTTTACCAGCTGTATCTCCAGTATTTGTCACCGTCACCTCTACAATAACGTCTGTCTCCGTAACAGAAAAAGCATCTATGTTCTGTGTAAAAGTAGTATAGGAAAGACCAAAACCAAAAGGATACACTACCCTGTCCTTTGCTGCCGTCTCAAAATAACGATATCCTACATAAATATCTTCCCAATATTCATTAAATATCTCTGCGCCAAAATGAGGTGTAGATGGATAATCGTCAATTGATTTGACAACCGTGTCAGTCAAACGTCCACTTGGACTTACTTTTCCTGTCAGAACATCTACTACACCATGACCGCCTTCCATACCTCCCTGCCATACATACATAACGGCCTGAGGTTTATAATCCTCTACAAACTTCATATCGATTACATTACCTACATTTAAAATAACCGCCACACGGTCAAATTCTTTGCAGACAGCTGCAATCATATCATTTTCTTTTTTTGTTAAAAGATAACTGCCTTCTGTAGCACTATTATCTTTATCCTCACCTGCAGTTCTTCCCAAAATAATCAATGCCAGATCGGACTGATCTGCTGCAGCTTTTACTACTTCTTCAGAAAGTTCCATTTCTTCCTGGCACCATGGTTCGTTGGCCCAGCCTTTTCCAATATCAAAAGGATTCTCTTCTACCCAGTCTTCGTATACCTTACGCAAAACCGGATTCACAGTAATAGATGTTTCCTCATCCAACGCATCCATAATGGACACCACATATGGTGTATTTACCATACCGCCTGAGCCGGTTCCGCTTTTATAATAATTTAACTGACTTCTACCAAAAACAGAAACCGTTTCTCCTTCTCTAATTGGCAGTGCCCGGTCTTCATTACGCAGTAAAACACAGCCTTCCGAAACAGCCTCTCTCGCTGTTTTCGCGTATTCTTTCCAATCAAATGTATATTTCATGGCTAACCCCTCCATTTATGTATTTCTATAATACCTAAAATCAATACATTTTTAAACACCTTTACTCACTGCATTCATTTTAGTAAATCCCATTTTTTCTGTCTATCACAATTATACCTTAATCCATAATAAAAATGGTATTATTTTGCGCTATTTTTATTTCAGTATATTTAAATAATGTTAGTCTTCTTGTAAAATTTACTTATCACAAAAAACTACAATCAAATGTCGGTATAAAACTTTTGTCCGCTGTTTCTCCCTCTTGGATAAAAGCATTTTCCACCCCTAAAGAAATTGCATAATTTATTACTTTTTCATACTCTCTTTCTGTCACACGCCGGTTTAGATTCGGATATTCCTCCCATTCCTTTATTGGCGTATATTGATTCATAATACTCAAATAAATATGGTCACCATATGTATTATATAGATATTCAATAATCTTCTTTGAATCGTTTGTATGTCCCGGCAGAATCAAATGCCTTACAATTACACCTTTTATCATATTCCCCGTTTTCTCATCAAACTTTGCTTCACCTGCTTGACGTACCATCTCTTCGATTGCCGCAGCCGCTACCATAAAATAATCCGGTGCCTTGGCATACTGCTTCGATAAATTTGAATCATAAAATTTACAATCAGGCAGGTATACATCGACCAAACCTTCTAACTTGCACAGTGATTCCACCGTTTCATACGCCGAGCTATTATATACAACCGGAATCCTAAGCCCTTTCTCTTTTGCCAAATGAATGACCGGCACCAAAGCATCCACAAAATGTCCTGCTGTTACCAGATTGATATTGCTTGCTCTTTTATCCTGCAACCGAAGCATCGCATCCGCCAATTCCTCAACCGTAAATTCTTTCCCCACTGAACTATCTGCAATATTGTGATTCTGACAAAAAATACATTTCAATCCACATCCCGAAAAAAAGACCGTACCCGAACCATATTCCCCTGTAATACAGGGTTCTTCCCATTGGTGCAGGGATGTGCGTGCTATACGGATTATATGGCTTTCTCCACAATATCCAGTTTTTCCACTGTATCTATCCACACCGCACCTGCGGGGACAGAGGGTACAATTCTTCATATCTCAACACCCTATAATAAGATTTTTCTTGCTATAAAACAAAGAATCCTGTACAGAGGGGAACTTATATACGTTACCTTTGCAGTTAACTCCGCCAGGCACCCTCACGGCACATAGGAGATTCTTCTTATGGCTGCTGCATTCCTGCCCTGACCAGGTTCGTAGATTCCTATTGCGCAAGACCCAAACTTCAACGCCACTTACAAAGGGCAGCTATATAAGCTCCCATCCATACAGGATCATTCTTTTCATGTCTCAATTGCTAAGTATACTGATTTTTTATCTGCTTGTCAAACCAGAATATTTCTCCAGATATTATTTATAAAAAACTATTCTGCTTCTAAATTCTTATTTTCTATTTTTTTCACCTTAAGTTGTTTTCTAAGTGCTTTAAAAAATTCCGTCAGCATAGTAGAACATTCTTCTTCAAGCACACCATATACTGTTTCCACCTGATGATTAAATTGTGGCACCTGTAAAATATTGAGAATCGACCCCGCACAACCTGCCTTAGGATTCATACACCCAATAACAACCTTTGGTATACGCGCTTGTACAATGGCCCCCGCACACATCTGACAAGGCTCCAGAGTTACATACAAAGTACAGTTCTCCAAACGCCAGTCTCCCATCTTTTTGCAAGCCTTACGAATCGCAATAATCTCCGCATGCGCCAAGGTACTTTTATCCGTTTTACGACGGTTATATCCTCTGCCTATAATCTTTCCCTCGTATTCAATTACACAGCCAATGGGAACTTCCCCCAATTCCGCCGCCTTCTGCGCAAGCTTCATCGCCTGACGCATGTACTTTTCCTGAATATCCATCGCTCTATTGCTTCCTGTAAAAATGTTTCTTTTTATTTTTTCACAAAAAAATGGTTCCGTCAACTAACTTTTATTAAGCACAAAAATACATTCATCTACTTTTCCAAACAAACCTTCTAGCATTCCATTATACATTTCCTATTTTGCTGAAATCAGGTAATATCCCAGATCACCCGCACCGTACCGCGATTTTGCTCCTTCAAATTTTTCAAACCCATACATCCGGGCAGCCATCTTCTCCCGTTCATGATAAATTCCCGGTACACCAAGCCAGTATTCTTCGCTGTTCCCACCCTTTTTTCCAAGGATTAAATACTTATAATTATAATATCCATGAAGTAGAAATTGATTGTTACGCAGAGTATGACATTCCTCTTCCAAACGATATATATCTTCGACCGTTATGCGGAAATATTCTTCGTTTGTTCCAAAAGGACACATCTTTTCATGAGATTTCTCCAGCCATTCCCATAGTGAAACTGGTACAGGTTTTTCTTCCCGTATAGTAGCTGATATCTCCCCCTCTGTATCCACTTTCTGAAGCAATGGCTTTTCCACTACTCTTTCCATATGTTCCTGCACTCTTTTTTCTATAGGTTGTTCCGCATTCTTCTCCTCCACTTTTCCCATAGGTCTCCGTACATTCTGTTCCACTGGAAATTCTGCCACAAGTTCCCTTTCTTCCGATAACGGAATCCGTATTTGTGTAAATTCCCAATCCCAGTCACCATCGTTTATTTTTTTTGAAAAAACAGCCATTGCACTTCCATTTTGCAATTGCAAATTACCCAATTCAATGCCTGTTCTAGTAAATATCTTTACTTTTTCAGATGTACTTTCCTTTACTCCACTAATTACGATTTCCAATGTATGTAGTTCATTTTTCTGTTGCCACTTACAAAACCCACCATTCCCCTTTTTCTCTCCATATTGGATATAGTCAAAATATGCAATCTGCCGTTTATATGCCATAACAACCTCCGTCCTTGTCCTCATGAGACAATATATTCTTATGGCAACTTCGATATGACGAAAAACCAAGTTCTGTGAAGTAAATCTAGGATAAAAAAGAATTTTCTTTCTGTTTTATTCCATTTTAACTCCCATAATCTGCTTTCTTAAATCAAAAAGTGGGATAAGAATATCATAAAAAGAATTTCTTATCCCACTTTCTCTCTTTATTATCCCATTGGATCATTATAACCCGATAATTCGTTTCAATCATTCATTTTTCTCGAGATATTTTAAGTATTCGATAACCATCAACGCAATCTTAAAGGTCAATGCATCATCAAAAACTCTCATATCAAGACCAATCGCCTTCTGAAGCTTTTCAATTCGATAAACAAGCGTATTACGATGAATGTACAACTGTCTGGACGTCTCTGACACATTGAGATTGTTTTCAAGAAATTTATTTACGGTTGTCAAAATTTCTTCATCAATATCATCAGGTGATGTATCACCATATATCTCTTTAATAAAAATACGACAAAGATTCTGCGGAAGCTGATAAATCAGTCTTCCAATTCCAAGCATTTCATAGGAAATTACTCGCTTATAATCATAGAAGATACTTCCTACTTCTAATGCCATCTTCGCCTCTTTATAAGACTTGGACACATCCTTTAATTCATTAACCGGAATACCATATGCTACCCGGACATTGAGCATGGCTTCTGTATTGAGCATATCCACAATCGTATTAGCCACCTCTTCAATTTCTTCTTTATCCGCTTTGTCACTTAATTCTTTGATTAAAACAATACTATGTTCATCAATGGATACAATATAATCACCTGTCTGTGGAACAAACATACTCTTTAACAATTCACCTGCAACGTTATCCCGATCTGTTTTTGTCTCAATAAGATAGACAAGACGTTTTTTTTCAGCTTCGATATGTAACTTTGTAGCACGATTATGAATATCCACCAATAAAAGATTATCTAACAATAGATTCTGGAAAAATCCGCTTCTGTCAAAACGTTCTTTATATGCCACCATCAAATTTTGAATCTGACAAACTGCGATTTTACCAATCATATATGCATCTTCGCCAAACCCTTTTGCGATCAGCACATACGCCACATCACCCTCATCAAAGATCTTCAAAAAATGGCAGCCGGAAACAATCTGACTGTCTGCCTGGGAATCAATAAAGGTATCCATAATCTCCCGTTCAAACAAATTATCCTGCATAGTCGATGCGATGCAATTGCCATCCACATCATACACCCAGAAATCTACTCTGGTTATTCCCTTTAATTCTTCAATATTGCTCTGAATAATCTGATTTGAAATCATATACGACACCCCTTTATTTGATATGTATTATCATAAAACATTCATTTTAAAATCGCAAGAAAGTAATTATAAGAGTTCTCTTACAAATTCCCACACCAAACTTGATAATTCTTCTAAAATCAAAAAGGGGATGCATACGCATCCCCTCTGTAATCTTATTAGTTTGTGATGATCTGTTCTGTTTCTTTGTCGAATACATGAATCTTTTCAACATCGAATGCGAACTTAACTGTATCACCAGGTCTAGCTGTTGTACGAGAATCTACTCTAGCTGTAATTGGGAACTCTTCTAAATCGAAGTATAAGTAAACTTCAGCACCAAGTAATTCGTAAACTTTGATCTTAGATTCGAATACACATTTAGCTGTTTCGATGAACATTTCTGAATCATATACGTCTTCTGGACGGATACCAAATGTTACAGTCTTTCCAGCATAACCACCTTCGATTAATTTCTTAGATTTTGCTGGAGGAAGTGGAATAGAATGTCCAGCTACTAATAAGCTAGCTTCTTCACCCTTAACTTCAACTTTAGCATCTAAGAAGTTCATCTGAGGAGATC
>CAZHGE010000071.1:0-14490 GCA_964531805.1 uncultured Lachnospiraceae bacterium | reverse complement strand
AATTTGCAAAACTGCATTTCGAATTACAAAGATGCATCTCGGAATGCAATTCACCTATGATAGAGGTACGAATATTTGTCTGGGTATATGCATAAAATGATGTAAAGACGATGTATTGCACATGTCTTTATTGTGTGTTATTGTATATATAGGAGGAATTTTCATATGGGACAAACACTGGTTAATATTCGAATGGATGAGGACTTGAAACGGAGTATGGAGCAGACATGTCAGGAATTGGGGATGAATATGACAACAGCTTTTACAATTTTTGCAAAAAAAATGAGCAGAGAAAAAAGGATACCATTTGAGGTATCTATTGATCCGTTTTACTCAGAAAGTAATATGGAGCATTTACGCAAGGGTGTAGCAGCAATCAATGCGGGAAAGGGAAAAGAGCACGATATCATAGAGGTAGATGAATGAGAAAAATTTGGTTTGACGAAGCGTGGGAGGATTATACCTACTGGCAAACACAAGATAAAAAGACGCTGAAGCGTATAAATAATCTACTAAAAGATATTGAGCGAGGGACCTTTGAAGGGATTGGAAAACCAGAACCATTAAGAGGTGAGTTAAGCGGTTTCTGGAGCAGACGTATTGATAGTGTTAATCGATTGGTATATCGTATTAATGGTAATATCCTTGAGATTGTTTCTTGCAAGGGACATTATGAAGATTGAAAATGAGGTTTACCCTTTTTTTCAGTTTAAAACAGATTGAGAGAATTTACGGTAGAGGTTATGTTTATTACTTCATCCAAAGTAATTTGTAAGGTAGTTGATGGATGGAGTATTAGAAAAAAAATAATTGACAACATATCATTCAAGTTATACAATGTAAGCAATCAGCGAGATGCCATATTTTACATTTCGTCGATTGCTTTTTTACATATCTGGGATTCTATAGCATATCTTTGGACCAATTCTGGTATCCTGTCACTGCTTTATGTTCCCTTATATGAAAACTGAATAGGGAGGATAGAGAATGGGACAGAAGGATTTGGCTCAGAGTGATTACTTTAACGATAAAGTCCGGTTTGCAGATGCGTGTAATGGAATTTTATTTCAGGGAAAAGAAATAATCAGACCGGAAGAATTACAAGAAACAGACGCTGAGATGGTGTATCGGGAAGAAGAGAAGCGACGAAAGATAATTCCAGACAAAGTGCGAATGTGGAAGGGCATATACATAGCCATTTTGTCTGTAGAGAATCAGACAAAGGTGGATTATAGAATGGTATTTCGTACCATGAAAGCAGAAGCGGTCAATTATGAACGGCAGTGGGAGGAGCGCGAAAAGGAATATAAGCGCGCTGGCTTTCTACATGAAAAAGCCAAATTATGCTGGCTGGGGAAAGGGGAAAAATTTATTCCCGTCATTACAATAGTCATTTATTACGGAACTGACAAGAAATGGGATGGTGCCACATGTCTGTATGATATGTTGGATATGGATAAGGAGTTAGAACCCTATATATCGAATTATAAGATAAATTTATTTGATTATCACGACTGCGAGGATTTTTCAGTTTTTAAGACGGAGAATAGAATCCTATTTGAAATGCTATCTTGTTCTCAGGATAAAATGGCAATGAGGAAGTTATTAGAAGAGAAAAGAAATCAATACAAGAATGTTGATGGTGCGACAATTAGAACAATATTTGATATTATTGGGATAAAATATAGTTCGAAAATGTGTGCCAAAATAGAGGAGGAAGAAGATATGTGTAAAGCGTGGGACGAAATGATGGAAGATGAAAGACAAGCAGGCAGAGAAGAAGGAATACGTGCAGCAGTAGGTATGTGTAGAACAATGGAAATATCTCTGCAAAATGCAATTGAAAATATAGCAAAAGCATTTTCCATATCTATGGAAATGGCAGAACGAAAGGTAAGATTGTACTGGTAGATGGGACATAATAAGGAGCATAAAAATGATTCATTCTAATACAATCACAAATCCCCCACTCATTGCCGAAATCTGTTGTGGCAGTTATTATGATGCGATGCAGGCACTGGAAGGTGGAGTGGGACGCATTGAGTTAAACTGTGCGTTGGCATTGGGCGGACTGACACCTACCACGGCAACGTTGCGTATGGTAAAAGAAAAGGCACCGGATTTACAAGTCATTGCTATGCTGCGTCCGCGTGGAGCAGGATTTTGTTATACAGAAGATGAGTTTGCGGTGATGGAAACGGAATGTAAGGAACTACTGCAAAACGGAGCGGATGGAATTGCTTTTGGTTGTCTGAAAGAAGATGCATCACTTGATTTGGAGAAAAATAAGCGCTTAGTATCGCAGATCAAGGAATTTGGAAAAGAAGCGGTCTTTCATCGGGCGTTCGATTGCAGCGTGGAGCCTTTTTTAACAATGGAACAGTTGATTCATATGGGCGTTGACCGTGTTTTAACCAGTGGTCTACAGGCGAAGGCAATGGACGGCGTGGAGATGCTTGCGAAACTACAGAAAACTTATGGAGCGCAGATTCAGTTGCTGGCAGGCAGCGGAGTGAATGCTCAGAACGTGAAAGAACTAATTGAAAAGACGGGGATTACCCAGGTACATAGTTCCTGCAAGGATTGGGTATACGATCCCACTACGATACGCAATGGAGTATCCTACAGCATTGCGTCCGGTGAGCGTGAGATGATGTATGATGTTGTATCGGCTAAACAGGTAAGATTATTAATCGATAATCTTGCAAGATAGCATATGGGAAAAATAAACAATAATATGCATAAAAATATATTATATTCGTATAAAAATACATTTGAAAAATAATCTTTACAGGCGTACAATATGCAGGTATTAATATTTATTTCAACATATGAGGAGAGGAAAAAATGAAAAAAAGATTATTTGCAGTTTTATTAACATGTGTACTTGCTGTTTCTATGGTAGCATGCGGTGGTGAAGAGTTAACAGGTGAATTAACTTATGATGTACCAGCAGATTTTACAGAATCATCCGATGGTGTTTACACAGCAGAAGGTATGTTCTCTAACATCAACGTTTTAAGTTATCCAAATGATGGTTCTTTTGGTTCCGCTTCAGCAGAAGTTCTTGCAGCAGCAATTGAAGAACAGTTAGAAACAGAAATGGGTATGGATCTTGATATTTCTATCGATTCAGAAGAAAATTATGAAATTAATGGTCGTGATGCAATGAAGTATTCTATTTCCTATGATGTAATGGGTACTACTTTTGCACAGACACAGTGTATTATTGAAGATGGCGAAGAACTTCATTTCCTTACATATACAACTATCGGTGAAGAAGGATACGAAGATGAATTTGCAGCATCTTTAGATTCTATCCGTTTTGAATAATCATAGCGAATAAAAACACCCAAATGAGACATATTGGAGCCTTAGGAGACAGTTTCTTCTAAGGCTCTTTTTCGTACTATAAGACGACGCGCGAAGCGTGGCGTCATTTGGTTGCTTAACCCCATGAAATGTGGTATTGTCAAAGTAGGAATTTTCGACAATTTTCGATAGGGGATAGTGTTTATGACAACAAATAGCAAGAAATCTTTTTTAGATAAATGGATGTCAGTGACACCGGTACTTTTTATTACTGTATTAATGGTGATACTGGCGTTTTTATTAATTGGTCAGCAGATTTATCCTGATGAGCGGGATATGATGGTAACGGAATGTCAGACTTTTGATGCACAGTGGCAGCAGGTTTTGGAAAATGGAGAACGCGTGGATGTCACAGTACCTGGACAGATACCGGCAGAGTGGGGAGAGGTCGTGACACTAACCACAACACTTCCGGATGAAGTACATAATGGAGAAAGCATTTGTTTTAGAACGATCTGGCAGGATGTGGACATTTATGTAGATGGAGAATTGAGAGTTAGTTATTCGACAGAGAATTCCCGTCCTTTTGGTAAAAATAGCGCGTTTCGCTGTTTGTTTTTAAGGTTAAATGAAGCGGATTCAGGAAAGGAATTGACCTATTCTTTTTCCAGTGAATCTAAGTATGCGGGAACAATGCGTACTGCGTATATAGGACAGGAGTCAAGCATTTGGTTTTATTTGGTAGAAGAGTTTGGGGCAAAAGCGCTGATATCAGTATTCCTTTTGTTAGTCAGTTTGTTCTGTATTGTTGCTTGTCTCATTTTAAAGTATGTGTATAAAAAGATGTTACCGTTAAGTTATCTTGCATGGGCATTATTTTTATGCGCTTTGTGGATGATGTCGGAGATTGAGTTCAGACAGATTATTTTCCGGAATGTCTCGGTGTTGACCAATGGAACGTATTGGTGCTTGATGCTGATTGCGTATCCAATGATTATTTATATGAATGAGATTCAGGACAGAACTTATTCTAAAATGTATTCGATTATATCCATTTACACAACCGGCGTTTTTGCGGTAGGAACATTTTTACAGGTGTTTGACATTGTACAGTTTGTGCAACAGCTGCCCTTTGTACATGTTGGCATTGGTGCGTGTATTTTAGCTATTTTAGGTTCCATTACATATGATACATTTAATGGCAGAATTAAAAATTATCTGGCGGTAGGTATTGGTATTTATGGTATGCTTTTATCCGCCGTTTTGGAAATGGTTCTCTATTATATAAATGTAGAATTGTCCTTAGGTACAGTATTAGCAATCGGATTGCTTTTCCTGCTTGTTATGGCGATTGTAAAAACAGGTCAGGATTTAATGGATTCTGAAAAGAAAAAGCAACAGGCAATTATGGCAAAGGAGGCGCAGGCGAAATTCCTTGCGAATATGTCCCATGAGATTCGTACTCCGATCAATGCAGTTATCGGTATGAATGAAATGATTCTTCGTGAAAACAAGGATGAGACGGTACATGAATATGCACAGAATATTCAGAGTGCCAGCAGCATGCTCCTTGAGCTGGTAAATGATATCCTTGATTTTTCAAAAATCGAGTCGGGTCAGTTGGAATTGGTAGACGAAGAATATTATCTGGCAACGGTAATTCAGGATGAAAAATTATTGTTGAATGCGCGAGTTGCTGGCAAACCAATTTCGACTTTAATCGAAGTGGACCCATATATTCCGTCCAAATTATTGGGGGATAAACTGCGTGTAAAACAGATTTTAACGAATCTTTTATCCAATGGAGTAAAATACACCAAGCAGGGGAATGTGACATTAAAAGTATCCTATGAATGGATTGATGCGGAACATATTTCTTTGATTTTTTCAGTTGCAGATACGGGAAGAGGGATTAAAGAAGAAGATATACCACAGTTGTTTGAAAAGTTTAAGCGGCTTGATTTAAATGAGAATCACAACGTGGAAGGTACTGGACTGGGACTTAACATTGTAAAACAGTTAGTGGATCAGATGCAGGGTTCTATTAAGGTAGAAAGTGAGTATGGAAGGGGTTCTGTATTTACGGTCAGCATACCTCAAAAGGTAATTGAAAAAAATGCTATCGGTAATTTTGAACAGGCTGTTAGAGAATGTCGTAAAGAAAATCAGGCTGCAGAAAGTCTGTTTACAGCACCGGATGCATGTATTTTAGTGGTGGATGATAACCGTATGAACCTGAACTTGATGAAGGCTCTCATCAAACGCACTAAGATGCAGATTGAACTTGCATCCAGCGGCGTCGAATGTCTGGAACTGACAC
Source organism: uncultured Lachnospiraceae bacterium (assembly GCA_964531805.1). Classification (GTDB taxonomy): domain Bacteria; phylum Bacillota; class Clostridia; order Lachnospirales; family Lachnospiraceae; genus RGIG8767. Next base: position 8,858 of record CAZHGE010000071.1, on the reverse strand, counting down.
GGCGTAAGAAGTTTGATATTATTTTGATGGATCACATGATGCCGGAAATGGATGGTGTGGATACACTTAAGGCATTACGTGGAGAAATAAGCAATATTAACAAGAATACAATTGTGGTAGCATTAACTGCGAATGCAATTGCCGGAAGCCGTGAGATGTATTTGGGATATGGATTTGATGATTATCTTTCCAAACCAATTCAGGCAGATAAATTGGATGAACTGTTGGGACGTCTTTTACCACCGGCATTGGTAAAATATGAAAAGACGGATTCTGAGTTCCAGACTGCTGGTGCTGAAGGAAATGAGATAAAAACATCACAGACGGGAAAAGGAGATAGTGTTTCTAAAATGAGTGTGAAGGAAGAATTTTTAGACATAGATAGTGAACTTGGCATGCAGTATTGTTTGAATATGGTTGATTTTTATAAAGACACCATGAAAGAGTTCTGTGAACAGGTCAGAGAATATCAGCCAGAGTTAGAGACTATTTTTGAACAGAAAGACTGGAAGCGGTATGCAATGATAGCACATGCCTTAAAAGGCAATGCAAAGAATATAGGAGCAGTTGCTTTCTCTGATTTATCTTTACAGCATGAGAAAGCTGCCAAAGAGGGAAATGAAGCATATATTATAAACGAATATCAGAACTATATGGAAACTTTGCAAAAATTGCTGGAAAAAGTGGAAAATTTGTCACAGGCATAATGGTGACAGGATTAGGGCAGTAGCATGATAATAAAGGAAGTATAGTGTATGATGCTGCCGGCAATTCAAAAACTTATTTCCGAATTGCAATAATCATCACAATAGCAGTGATCAATTCGGCGGCAGCAAAAGTCAGCCAGACACCAGTCATACCAAACAGATAGGATAAAGTAAAAGCACATACAATAATCGCAACGAAACCGCGCAGGATGGAAGTCGTAAAAGCCCATCCTGCGTTTTCTGTTGCACTCAAATAACCAGTACCTACGATATTGAAACCGGCGAAAAGAAAGCCGATGAAATACAAACGAATTCCATCTACGGCATAGGATGCCATTTCAGTATTTTTTTCACTATTAAAAATAGTAACAATCTGCTCTGGAAACAGATTCATAACTGCGATAATCATTCCGGCGGCAAGCAGAGCCGAGATGACAGAAAGACGGAGCACTTTTTTTACAGAAGAAGTATCTCCTTTTCCATAAAAATCACTGAGCAGCGGCTGGGAACCTTGAGAAATACCATTAAATATAGATGTGGCAATAATGGCAATATTGGCTACGATTCCATAAGCGGCAACTCCTACATTTCCAGCAATGGCAAGTATCAAAAAGTTAAATACCATGGTGGTTACACCTGCGGACATTTCACCTACAAAAGCAGCAATTCCTAACTGGCAGGATGCAAAAAGGCGTTTGAAGGACGGCATAACCATGCGCAGCCGGATGGTATTTTTTTTAGAGAAGAAATGGACACAGCAAATGGTGATTCCTACAATCGGAGAAAAAACAGTTGCCAGTGCCGCACCTGTCATACCGAGCCTGCATGGGAACATCAGCACATAGTCCATGACAATATTGAATAAACTGCTGGCAAGTGTAGCAACCATTGCAATGGCGGGAGAACCGTCATTACGGACAAAAGCATTGCAGATATAGTTGAGCATAAAAAATGGGGCAAACACCATGAATATCTGTGTGTAAGGTGCACCAAGTTCCACAATGTGGGCATCTGCGCCTAATAAGATCAGAATTTCCCGTGGAACAAAAATGCCAATGGCAATAAAAATAAGACTTAGTAAAAAAGCAAAGATGACAGAATTGGAAAAATAATAATCGGCTTGCGGGTCTTTTCGCGCCCTTAGAATCTTAAAACGGGTAGCGGCACCAACACCAATCATGGAACCGATGGCAAATATTACATTATAAAGTGGCAGCACAAGGTTAAGTGCGGTGATACCATCCGCCCCTTCTGCCAGTGAAATAAATAAAGTATCCGCTAAAATATATGCTGAAATTCCCAACATACCAAGAATATTCTGGGAAACATATTTTGTAAATAAAGCCTTTACAGACGGTTGTTTTTTCGTAACGTTTTGGTTCATGTTTTCATTCCTTTATTTTTCCTGATTAGACAATTCTCTTTGCAAACGTCTGATTCATTCTTTTGTAAAAGTATTTACAATCTCCATAGAAGAGAATCGTAACATATTAAAGCGAATTAGTAAAATTTTTCTTGCGTTTCGGGATTTTTGAAGTGGATTATAGTTTTTGGGGAGACAAAACGGGGTAGTGGAGAAATGATTTTGTCTATATACCCTGCAGCGTGTAAAAAAGCCATACTTCAAATTATGTAAAAATGATATAATTTGGATGGAAATATAATAAAGTTTGCTTTGCAGGGCGTGAACTTATTAGATGTAATAGATGGATTCGAAGAAAGGGAAAGTGCTATGACTCTTATGCATAATTTGACAGAATATTCAATTGAAGAAGTGGAGATACAGGGAAAGACGCTAAGCTACCGTGCCTATGAGCACATTCCGTATGTGGCTGATCCTGTGGCACCGGAGTATCAGCAGTTAAGTATTTATGTGCCGGAGTGCTTTTATCATAATGAGGAAATCAATGGATATGGTCTTCATACAGCGCCAGTGTTTATGCCCAATACCGTGGGCGGTTATATGCCGGGACCAGTGGATGTACCAAGTGTAAATGAGGAGGGCGAACCTAATACCATTGCACAGGCTTTGGCACATGGTTATGTGGTGGTGTCAGCAGGTGCACGCGGTCGTGGCATGAAGGATGCGGATGGAAAAAATATCGGGGTAGCACCGGCGGGAATCTGTGATCTGAAGGCGGCAGTACGTTTTTTACGTCATCATGCAAAGAATTTACCCGGTGATATGGAAAAAATCATTACCAATGGAACAAGTGCTGGCGGAGCTATGTCTGCTTTACAGGGGACAACGGGTAATCATCCGGATTACGAAGCGTATCTTGAAAAAATAGGAGCCTGCAAAGAAAGGGATGATGTATTTGCATCTTCCTGTTATTGTCCGATTACCAATTTGGATAATGCGGATATGGCATATGAGTGGGAATTTTATGGACTTCATGATTATCATAATTACCATGACCCGAATGGGGAAGGAGTTATGAGTGAAGCGCAGATAAAACTGTCACAAGAATTGAAAAATTTATTTCCAGCCTATGTGAATAGTCTGCATTTGAAGGACGAGAATGGAAACGAGTTGACCTTGGATGAGGATGGAAATGGCACGTTTAAGGAGTATGTGTTAAGAACAGTGCAGGCATCTGTTTCAGATGGCAAAGAAGGATTTGCAAACTTTGCAGAATTGGTTAAATACCGTACACGTTTAAAGGCGGCCCCTGCATTTGATAGTGTTTCAGCAACCAGCTGGGAAAATGAATTGTTTGGAACAGAAGAGATTTTAGGCAGACATTTTTCAAAATTTGCATATGAGCATAGCATCGTAAATGGGGATCAGGCTGAAAAAGAACAGATTAAAATGATGAACCCAATGTATTATGTGGAGGATACGAAGGCGGATAAAGCGAAGCATTTTCGTATACGCCATGGAAGTGTGGACCGTGATACCTCATTGGCAATTTCTAATCTTTTTGCGGTAAAATTACAGAATGTAGGAATTGACGTTTCCTTGGAACATCCATGGGGAATCCCGCATGCAGGGGACTATGATTTGGATGAGTTGTTTGCTTGGATTGACGAAATCTGCAGTGTACGATAAGATATACGGGTGTTGGCTGTAGGGGAATAGCCGTACACAGAAAAGATGCAGTAAAGCATAGGAAAGCAAGAGGGGAACAAAAGATGAAAAGTAAATTAAAGACTATATTAGCAATCGTGGGTTTGATATTGGTTGCGATAATATTGCGTTATGTAGTTGTAGGCGGTGGGGTGCTTGCGCTGCTTTCGTGGGCATATGAGCAATCAGAGGTAGAAGAAAATACGGATATTGCATTATATAATCAATTCATGGGCGAAAATGCAGATGAGGAGTACCGCAGTAAATGCGGAATGGATGAGTCTATTTTCCCGGAAAACATAACAGAAAATATGAAGGTACAGGATTACAAGATGGTCTATTATAATCCATGGGACCCGCAGTACCTCAGTTTTTTGGTAGTTGAATATGACGAGGAGCAGTATCAAGCAGAAGTTGAGCGTTTAAAAGCGTATCCGTCAGAAGAATACCTTGGAATTTACAGCGTGACAGGATTTGATGAAAAATATGAACTGCTGGCTATGAATTCAGACCAATATTATGGTTTTGTATATGCATTGACAGACAATCAGAATACTATAATTTATGTCGAATTGATTTTCTGTAATTATTTTATGGACCTTGATTATAAAGAGTATATTAAGGAAGAGTATCTACCGATTGGATTTGACGCGACTTTAGATAACCCATATGAAAAGAAAATGATGGGTGAGCAGGATACTTCGTTCTTTTAAGTCGATGATGAATTAGAAAAATAGAATGATGGATAAGACAATAAGGAGAGAATGATTATGTACTATGTTCCGGATGGCACCACCATGTGCGGGTTTTATGAATGTGAAGAATGTGGAGAGCGTTTCTTATCAGTACAGATTGGGCCAACACTGATGTGTCCTTCCTGTGGCGAAGAGGTTGATATGGAGATTGGACCGGATGAAGAGATGCCAGCTGTAAAGGAAAACGCCAAACTACTTGAAGTGGTTCGCGGAGAAGAGGAAGTCATTAAGATGGACACACTTCTTTCGCTGGCAATCACAGGCGGAGATTGTGACTGGTTGTAAGAACAAAATGGGACAGGCGGGTGTGCCTGTCCCTTGTTATTTTTAGAGGTTAAAATATTTCTCAAACTCTGCTGGATGAGGAATGGCAGCCATCTGCATACATTCTTTACGCTTGTTAGCAATAAAGTTTTTGATGAGATGTTCTGGGAATACGCCGCCTGCTGTTAAGTAGTCGTGGTCAGCTTCCAGTGCATCCAATGCTGCATCCAGAGTAGTAGGAAGTGATTTTAATTTTGCTTTTTCTTCTTCCGGTAAAGTATAAAGGTTCATATCGTAAGGGCCCCAGCCGTTTGCATGAGGATCGATCTTATTTTTCACACCGTCCAAACCTGCCATCAGAATGGCTGCATAGCAAAGGTATGGATTACAGGTTGCGTCAGGGTTACGAATCTCAAAACGACGCAGAGCAGGTGTTTTTGCATAAGCCGGAATTCGGATTACGGCGCTTCGGTTAGACGTTGCGTAACCAACAGTAACTGGTGCTTCAAATCCAGGAACCAGACGCTTGAAGGAGTTGGTACTTGGATTAGTGATGGCACATAAGGAAGAAATGTGTTTTAACAGACCACCCATGAAATAATGGGCTGTTTCACTCAAATGTGCATAGCCGTTATCATCGGAGAAAACAGGTTCGCCATCTTTTAACAATAACATATGTACGTGCATGCCGTTACCAGCTTCGCCGTATACAGGTTTTGGCATAAAAGTAGCGGTTTTGCCATATTTTAAAGCAGTGTTATGGATGATGTATTTGATCATCATGGTAGCGTCAGCCATTTTTGACATCTGGCCCAACATTGGTTCAATTTCAAACTGTCCAGCTGCGCCAACTTCCGGATGATGATATTTGATCGGGATACCCGCTTTTTCCATCTCCAGACACATCTCGGAACGACATTCATAAGAACGGTCAAATGGTTTTGCCACATGGTAAGCCTTCTGATGAGGAACTACACAGCCGTGTCCTTCTACATCGCTGTTCCAGTAAGCCTGTTCCACATCAATGTTCATACCGATAGAATTTGGCTGAACACTCCAGCCCACATTATCAAATAAATGGAATTCAAATTCCGGTAAAATCAGCATCGTGTCAGCAATGCCCGAATCTTTCATATATTGCTCAGCAGCAAGTACAATGTTACGTGGGTACTGATCCAGCGGACGGTTAGCTGGATAATCAATAATCATGGCATTACCGGTTACGGACAGTGTGGGGACTGCACAGAAAGGATCAATGACAGCAGTGTCAAGATCCGGGATAAATACCATATCACTTTTTTCTACAACAGCGTATCCATAGTTGGATGCGTCAAAACCAATACCATCTTTCATAGTATCTTCGGAAAACTGACTGGCAGGGATGGTCACGTGACGGTACTGTCCGTTGATATCCACAACTTTAAAATCAACCATTTTAATGTCATTTTCCTGAATCATGTTCATAATATCCTGGGTAGTTCTAACCATTTCTTTTTTACCTCCTGATTTTTATCCAAACAGTAGTCGTTTGGTTTCCCCATAATGTGATTCTGGATTTCCATTTATGTTCTGTTAGAGGCATATGGAAATAAGAATCATTCTACTAATTATAGTATTGGAAAATGCGGAAAATTGCAATGAAAAGTATGTTATTGACAGACAATTTTTAAAGTGGTATGGTACATAGCAATAAAAGTCTACCAATGTATTTTTTATATATTGATAAGGTGTTATAGAATAGGACTATAATGATAGTAGTCAAATAGTTAATAAGTGCAAAAGACAGGAGAACTGATTATGTCAGGAAAAGGAAAAATAAAAAATTTCTGGGCGGCGGTAAAAAATGAACTTCATGAAAATAAGCGCACCTTCGTGGTTTACACTGGCTTGCGTCTGCTTGTAATCATTATGATGCTTTTGCAGATTTTTAATCATAACTATGAGCAGGTATTTTTATGTGGGCTAACCCTGGTTCTTATGATTATGCCAAGTGTCGTACAGGTAACTTTTAAGATGGAATTTCCATCTACACTGGAGATTATTATTCTGTTATTTATATTTGCGGCAGAGATTTTAGGGGAGATTGCATCCTTTTATATTCATTTTCCTTACTGGGATACGATTCTGCATACTTTAAGTGGATTTCTTTGCGCGGCATTGGGATTGTCATTGGTTGAGATACTAAATCGGGATGAACGTCTGAAATTTAAACTCTCGCCGTTATTTATGGCAATCGTAGCATTCTGTTTTTCTATGACCATCGGTGTGTTATGGGAGTTTTTTGAGTTTGGAATGGATTCGTTGTTCCATTTAGATATGCAGAAGGATACGGTGATTACCTCTATTTCATCTACTTATATTGATCCGACCCACAGCAATAAGCGTATACCGATTAATGAGATTGAAGAGGTGTTGATTAATGGCGAGAATTTAGGGGTTGGCGGTTATCTGGACATTGGTTTAATTGATACCATGGAAGATTTGCTGGTTAATTTTATCGGAGCGATTACGTTTGCAGTATTAGGCTTTATCTATGCAAGGCATAAGGATAAGCGCTTGATGGATAATCTTGTGCCAACGGCAATGAAGGCGGATAAATATAAGAAGAAGGAAGATAAGAGACCGGAGCAGGAAATGATACCAATTGATATGGAACTTACAGAAAAATAGTTTTATATAATGCAAATTTTAATATAAAAATAATTTTATGAAATTTTATAAAATAGCACTTGACAAGGAAAGTTGTCATGTGCTATTTTTGTTTTAACATAAATGACAAGCAAAGTTGTCAAAATGACAATGAAAGCAGTCGTAATGACAAAAAAGGTAGTCAGGAGGAGAGAGAATGCCACTTTTGAATCATTTAAAAGAGTACCGGGCAAGAATTGGAGTCAATCAACAGGAGATGGGGCAGTTAGTAGGAGTGTCCAGACAGACCATCAGCCAGATTGAAAGAGGGGACTATTCACCATCTGTAACATTGGCACTTAAGATTGCCAAAATATTTGAAGTTCCGGTAGAAGAAATTTTTGAGTATGAGGAGGAGTAATCATGAAAGAGGAAATCAGATTAGAGAACAAGAAAGAGGATAAGAAATTTTTAGGGAAGTTTTTAGTTATTTTGGCATGTTCCTTTTTAGTAGGAATTTTAGCAGGATTTTGTATGGCATTTTTAGAAGATGCAACTGAACTACCGGCACTTATTTCAGCAGCGGTTCAGAGATTTATGGGATTAGTGGCACCCTATGTCAGTGTTGTGTTTGTTGTAGTTATGGGGATTGTTCTTTTCCTTACACATAAGAAGGCGTCCGCGAGGGCAAAAGCATGGGATGGCGAAGACGAAGAAGAGTATCAGAAGATTGATAACATGCTTGGCAATGTGTTAAGTGCGTTAAATATCGGTACCGTAATTACTTATTTCTTTTTTGCTGTGGGCTTTGAAGATATCGTAGAACGTAGTGTGGTTGCAGATTTCTGTTATTTCTTTGGATTTATTGCAGCATTAGTTGTGATTATTGTTGGTCAGTCTGCCATTATTAAATTGACAAAAGAGATGAACCCTGAGAAAAAGGGAAGTGTCTATGACACAAAGTTTATTGATAAATGGGAAGACAGCTGCGATGAAGCGGAGAAGATTTTGATTTATAAGAGTGCTTATAAGACTTATACAAAGATGAGCGTTTTATTTATCGGTTTGTGGATTTTCTGTGTATTTGGCAACAGCATTTTCAATTTTGGTTTGATGCCGGTTACAATGGTATCTTTGATCTGGCTTTGTCATGTTGGCATCTACACACATTATTCGAAATATTACTCTAAGCATCCAGAGAAGATTGGGGTGTTTAAATAGGGAAAATAGTTAGAGATTGTTAGAAGAGGGATTTGTTGACGAATAAGGCTTGAGTTTTGGAAAGTTAATCCTGAATTTCGGATGAGGATTGAAGGACAATTTTAGAATTAATAAATATGAAATCAATGCCAGTGGGGTATATGCGAAATTTCATTTCGTATTGCACTAGTCAACAAAAAGTAGACACATTTTTAAGTTTCTTATACAGTTAAT
>CAZHGE010000070.1:0-14644 GCA_964531805.1 uncultured Lachnospiraceae bacterium | reverse complement strand
ACATCAGTCAATCATCGGTCTTGAAACAAAGGCAGCACTTGATAAATATGGCATCAAAGCAGATATGGTTATTGGTTGTGCCGGTGGCGGATCTAACTTAGGCGGTTTGATTTCTCCATTTGTAGGAGAAATGTTAAGAGGCGAAGCGGACTATCAGATTATCGCAGTAGAACCAGCTTCCTGCCCAAGTTTAACAAGAGGTAAATATGCGTATGATTTCTGTGATACAGGAAAGGTTTGTCCTCTTTCAAAGATGTACACATTAGGAAGCGGCTTTATTCCTTCTGCAAGCCACGCAGGCGGACTTCGTTATCATGGTATGAGTTCTGTAGTTTCTGAGATTTATGATCAGGGATTAATGGAAGCAAGAAGTGTAGAACAGACAGAAGTATTTAAAGCGGCTCAGGAATTTGCAAAGGTAGAAGGAATTTTACCAGCTCCTGAAAGTTCACATGCAATCAAGGTTGCTATTGATGAAGCGTTAAAATGCAAAGAAACAGGCGAAGCAAAGAACATCGTATTCGGTCTTACCGGAACAGGTTATTTTGATATGGTATCCTATGCGAAATTCAATGACGGAATCATGCAGGATTATATCCCTACAGATGAAGAATTAGAAAAAGCATTGGCTAAGTTACCTAAAGTAGAAGTATAAGCCTATTAATATGTGAAGAATAAATTATATTATGAAACTGCTGTGGAGTAAAAAACTCTTCAGCAGTTTCTATTTATGTATGGCAATAAAAGGTTTATTAATATTAATAAAAAAGTAAAAATCTTACAGAGTATGTCGTATTGTGACAGTAAACAGTTTGTGATAAAATCTAGAGTGTTTCAAAAGAAAAGAATCGGTAGATTTTAGATACAAAAGATAAAGATATTTTGGTAAAAAGGGAGAACATATGGAATTAACAAGAGAAGAAAAGCTTGCAAAGCGTAAAAAAGCAAGAAGACGCAGAAAAATACAAAATACGATTACGATGGTTATGGTGATTTCCATTTTAGCGGTAGCCAGTTGTTGCTTTTATTTATGGCTGCAGGTGCAGAAGGAAAAGGACAAGGCAATAGAAGCAATGGGACAGGTTAGTGAGTTGGAAGAAGAATTACAGTCCGGTAACTATATTACGACTTTTGAGGCAGAAAAACTGATTGAAGAAGCAAAACAGTCCACACAGGATGAGTACCGCGCGAATATCCGCCAGATGATGGAAAACGGAGATACCACACTTACTATGTTGGAAAAATTATTTCCGGATCAGATAGTTGTGGCAAGTGACGGACGGTATCATTTTTTTGACATCAATGAGAATTTAGAAAAAACAACCTTCGATGTGGCGGATCTGGAGTATCCGCTTTTAAATGAAGAAACGGATAAATACGAAGGAGAAGCAAAATGGGTTCCAAATGGTGAAGTTTCTTCTAAGAAGGGTATTGATGTATCTAAATTTCAGGGAAAAATTAACTGGCAAAAAGTTGCCAATGATGGCGTGGATTTTGCCTACATCCGTTTGGGATATCGTGGATATGGAAGCGGTAAGATAGTAACGGATGATACCTATGAATATAACATTGAAAATTGTAATGCAGCAGGAATTGATACCGGTGTATATTTCTTTACAGAAGCTATTTCTGAGAGAGAAGCCATTGAAGAAGCAGACTATGTATTAGAAAATATCCGTGGTTATCAAGTGGATCTTCCTATTGTGATAGATGTAGAAGAATCAGCATCTTCGGATTCCCGTACAAAGAATCTGACACAGGAAGAACGCACAAAAGTAGTTCTTGCTTTTTGTGATCGTATCAAAGAGGCTGGTCATGAAGTCATGATTTATGGTAATACAAAAAGTATGCTGATTATGATGGATATGGAACAGTTAGAAGGCTATGATAAGTGGTTTGCATACTATAAATATCCGTTGCGTTTTCCATATAAGATGCGTATGTGGCAGTATACTGCCAAAGGTGAAGTAGATGGTATTAAAGGCGGCGTGGATATGAATATTGCATTTTATTAGAGGATAAAAGTGGATAGTTTACGTTTTGAACAGGCAAAAGAAAAGATTATCGGTAAAGACAGACAGCGTTTACAGATTGGTACATTGTCTGAAAAAACAGTTCATGCTGTGGTAAAAAATTACTATGAACCGGATGAAGATAAACAGGAAATTCCCATTGAGGGAATGTATGCGGATATTTTTACCGGAAAAGAAATTATTGAGATTCAGACCAGAAGTTTTGATCAGGTACGTAAAAAATTAGATCGGTTTTTGCCACAGTATCCGGTCACGGTTGTGCTTCCGATTCCCGACACCAAATGGTTAATCTGGATCGATGAAGAAACAGGGGAATTATCCAATCCTCGCAAGTCACCTAAAAAAGGCAGTGAATATGGGGCATTCCGGGAATTATATAAGATAAAACAGTATTTAAAAAAAGAGGGACTGACCATTGTCCTTCTTTTTCTTGATATAGAAGAATATCGTCTGTTAAATGGCTGGAGCAGGGATAAAAAGAAAGGCAGCAGCCGTTATGACAGAATACCGCTTCGGATTACGAAAGAAGTTCGTTTCAAAAGACCGGAGGATTATCAGATACTGCTTCCTGACTCTTTAGCAGATGAATTTACCAGTGCGGAATTTGCAAAGGCAGCAAAAATCAGCAGCAGACAGGCAAATTTAGTGCTTAATGTCTTGTTTTATCTGGATGCGGTAAAACGCACTGGTAAAAGGGGAAAAGCATTTGTTTATGAAAAAGTAATAAATAATTAATACTTGGAACATTGTAGTTTCCAGAGTCTTTTGATAATATTGGATTTATGAAAATAGCAAATGAAACAATTGAAATTATAGAAAAACAATTTGCATTAGATTGCAATTTAGAAGAAGCAGAAGAAATTAAACAGGGACGCATGTTTCTTGCCCCTTCCAAGAATCTGCCGGGTGCCCGAATTGTACATAAAACGGATAGTTTTTTCCGTGCCATCATTTTTATGGGCAAAGCGTATTTAATGGCAGATGAATCCATATACGAAGGCTGCAAGGAAGTGTTTAAGGATGTGGACCCGAATTGGTTCTGCAAGTTTCCGAATCTGCGTATTCTAGACAGGATATTGAATGAATTTGGGTATGAGATAGCGGATACTCATATCTATTATCTTCCTGATATGGAGGCGGAGCGTATAGAAGAAACCACGCCGGTTATCTGGTTTGGAGAAAAAGAAATTGAGGATATGAAGGAGGAAAATCCTTTTCACAATGCGCTTTGTTATTCCCCTACGCAGCCGGATGTGATAGCAGTAGCAGTACCAGAGGATGACGGACGGTTTAAGGGTATGGCGGGAGCCAGCAGAGATGGTATGTATGTCCGCCAGATTGGAATAGATGTAAGAGAAGAGTATAGAGGGCAAGGTCTTGCGACCTATTTGACAACGCTTTTAAAACAACGTTTACTTGATAGTGGAACTCTTCCATTTTACGGAACCAGCGAATCCCATTCGCTGTCTAGAAGTGTAGCAGTCCAGGCAGGATTTTTACCGGCCTGGTGCGAAATATATGTGAAAAAAAGTGAGTAAGAGGAGAATGTGAGTATGGGAATTTTTCAAAAGAAAAAGGCAAACGACGATATTGAACGTATTCGTCCGGAAAACAAGAACAGTATTATGAGATCTATAGGTATTGTATTTGCTGCGCTTATTATTTTATTTTTTGCACTGAACAGTACTTATCAGATTCGAGAACAGGAACAGGCGGTACTTACTACATTTGGTAAGGCACAGGCAGTAACAACCCCGGGTCTTCATTTTAAGATTCCATTTATCCAGCAGGTAACGAAGGTAAATACAACAATTCAGGGATTCAGCATTGGTTATGATGAAGATACCAATGAAGTTGTAGAAGAAGAAGCAATTATGATTACCAGTGATTATAATTTTATCGATGTGGATTTCTTCGTTGAATATAAAGTATCCGATCCAGTGAAGGCCATTTATGCTTCTGAAAATCCAACCTTAATCTTAAAGAATATTGCGCAGGGTTGTATCCGTACTGTAATTGGAAGTTATGATGTAGACTCTGTTTTAACAACGGGTAAAAATGAAATTCAGTCCAATATCAAAGAAATGATAATGGCTAAATTAGAACAACAGGATATCGGTATTCAGTTGGTAAATATTACCATCCAGGATTCAGAGCCTCCAACAACAGAGATTATGGAAGCCTTTAAGAAGGTGGAAACGGCAAAGCAGGGTAAAGAAACAGCGGTTAATAATGCGAATAAATATCGCAATGAAAAATTACCAACGGCTCAGGCAGAGGCGGATAAAATCGTAAAAGATGCAGAAGCATACAAGGAAGAGCGTATTAATGAGGCAACCGGTCAGGTAGCACGTTTTGAAGCCATGTATGAAGAATATGTGAAAAACCCAACCATTACAAAACAGCGTATGTTCTACGAAGCAATGGAAGAAGTATTACCAGATTTAGAAGTCATTATTGATTCCTCTAACGGGGATGGTGTACAGAAAATGCTTCCACTAGAGCCATTTGCGACAACAGAGATAAGTGGTACTACAACAACTTCATCAAGTGCAAGCAGTACGGAAACAGCAGAGTAAGGAGGGGAAGAATATGAAAAAAGGAATTGGAGCATTTTTTGGATTTCTATTAGCGATTGCAATTTTTGTTGGACTCTCCTGTATCGTGGTAACAGGTGAGGATGAATATAAACTGGTTCGTCAGTTTGGAAAGATTGACCATGTGGAATCAGAAGCAGGTTTAAGTTTCAAAATTCCATTTATCCAGACAGTGGACACACTGCCTAAAAAGATATTACTATATGATCTTGCCCCAAGCGATGTTATTACAAGGGATAAAAAGACCATGATTACGGACAGTTATGTGTTGTGGGAGATTAAAGATCCAGTTAAGTTTGCCCAGACACTTAATAGTTCTATTGGCAACGCAGAGAATCGTATTAATACGGTTGTATATAACTCAATTAAAAATACAATCAGTTCATGGTCTCAGGAAGAAGTTATTTCCGGCCGAGATGGAGAATTAACAGAAGCAGTTATTGCAAATGTAGGAAATACTTTTGATCAGTATGGTATTCATTTGATTACAGTGGAGACAAAACAGTTAGATCTTCCAGCAGATAATAAAGAGGCTGTATATACCCGTATGATTTCCGAGCGTGAAAATATTGCAGCAACTTATACAGCGGAAGGTACTGCAGAAGCGCAGAAAATCAAGAATACAACGGATAAAGAAGTTACGATTATGATTTCAGAAGCAGAAAAGCAGGCAGAAATCTTAAAAGCAGAAGGTGAAGCGGAATATATGAAGATCCTTTCTGAGGCATATTCCGATGAAAGCAAAACAGATTTTTATTCTTTTGTTAGAAGTCTGGACGCTTTGAAGGCTTCTGTAACAGGAGATAACAAGACCGTTATTTTATCAGAGGATTCACCGATCGCACAGATCTTTAATGGGCAGTAAAAGAAGTAGAGGAATACAGAGATATGCCGTGAAAACGGCAGAATGAGAGGGACAAATGAAAACAGCAATCTGTTATGCAACCAAAAGCGGCACAACCAAAGAATGTGCAGAGATGTTAAAGAAACAGTTATCAGATGCAGTATTATGTAATATTGAGACGGACAAGGCTGACTTATCAAAGTATGATTGCATTGTTATAGGCGGATGTATTCGTATGGGTAAGCTTTACAAGCCAGCGGCTCAGTTTATTCAAGCAAACCGCACAGTATTAATGGAAAAGAAATGTGCATTTTTTATTTGTAATGGTTTTCCAGAGCAGGCAGAGAGTTTCTTAATACAGAATATTGATAAAGAATTATTATCACATTCAATCTGTGCAGCATCTTTTGGCGGTAAAATGGATCTGGACAAGTTAAAAGGAATGGATAAATTCATTGCTAAAGCAGTAGGAAACAGTTTAAAAAATGATCCAAATGCTATTCCTAAGATCTTAACAGAAAATATCAAGCAGTTTGCTGATACATTAAATCAGGCATAAGATGGTATAACAAGGTATGATAGTATGGAAATAGTAGATCAGTTAAAAATAAACGGAATTGATTTTTCCTCTTCAGAATATGACGATGAAGCCCTCTTTTTAGAAGATGTGAAAGCGTTTCTTCATTCCTATGAATTTATGCAGCTTGGTCAGGCAGTTAACCGTAAACAGTGGCAGGCAGCTGGAATGAAGATACAGAAGATGTCTGCCAAAGCAAAAAAGCTGGGTATGACAGGCTGGCAGAATCAATTTACCGGGATGAAACAGAATATTGCACATAAAAATGATAGAGAAGCTTTACAGATCTTATCCCTGATTACAACAAAACGAGTAAAATTATTAAATATTCTCTAAGCATCTGCCGTTATCTATAATATTAGATTAAAAAATACCTCCAAATGCGAGCATCAAGAACGTAAGCCGCAGATGGAGGTATTTTTCATTATTGATAACTTTCTCTAAGTTGTTTGATCTGCTCCTCTGTCATGTAAGCAGTTGGAGAATTATCATCGCAGGTATCGCGGTTTTCCACGATTAAAACGCTGCTGTCCGGAGTTAATGTATGAGTGTGCCATACACCGGCTTTTACATTGTACATTTTGAGAGGCTCTAATTTGGTAGCGGTTACGTCACCAATAGTATCGCCATTACCGGCACTGAATAACGTGCAGGAACCTTTTAATAATACAAAAACTTCATCACTTAAAGTATGCTTCTGCATGGTTTTTAAATTGGGAACTTCCAATTCGTCAATGTCGTTTAATACAGCAACTCTCCATGATTCATAATCGATGACCGGTGAATACCCCGGTTCTGTGTATTCTTTGATTTCAATATCCATGAAAATCAAACCTCCTTTGTATAATTATATTATGAACGCATTGCTCCATCCACTGATAAAATTTCGCCAGTTACATAGCTTGCCATATCACTTGCAAGGAACAAGAATGCGTTGGCGATGTCCTGCGGTTCACCCACTCTCTGAAGAGGGATTCTGGCGGACATAGCATCTATGGTTTCTTTTGGTAAAGCAGCAACCATATCGGTACGAGTAATACCCGGTGCAACTGCATTTACGCGGATGTTGTATTTACCAAGCTCACGTGCCAAAGATAATGTCATACCGTTAACCGCAAATTTACTGGTAGGATAACCAACACCTGCAGGCTGACCAGAAATACTAACCATGGAACTTGTGTTAATGATAACACCACCGCCCTGTTCTTTCATAATGGCGGCAACAGGCTGAATTGTGTGGAACAAAGCAGTTACATTAATGGACATAGCCATTTCAAAATCTCCAGGTTTATAGTCCAAAAGAGGTGCACTCTGTGAAATACCTGCATTATTGATTAAAATATCAATGCGGCCGTATTTCTCCTTTATGGATTGAATGGCTTCTGCAATTTCTTCTGCATTTTGCAGATTTGGGGCCATTCCTTCTACAGGATAATCCGGATTACATTCTTTTAACTGGCTGAGTGCTTTGTCTACTGTTTCCTGACGGGAGCCAAATAACACAACAGTTGCTCCGTTATCCAGAAACGTTTTTACAGTGGCGTAACCAATTCCCCTTGTACCACCAGTGATAACGGCAATTTTCCCTTTTAACATAAAATACCTCCTATACACGGTTAAAAAACACTATTTTACATAGTATTACCCTTCCCTACACGAAAATTATACCATATTATAAAATTTCAGAAAATAATTAATGTAAAACAAGCAAAAATCTTTGTCAATACACATAGAAATGGTTTATAATCAAGAAGATTGTGTGTAGTAGAAAAAATTATGAATTTACATAGTAAAAGTAAATATAGGAAATAGAAGAAAGGCTGGTTTTAAAAAAATGGTTTGTGATAATATTTTGGAATATATTGGGCATACGCCAATGATACGCTTAAACAGAATGAATGATCCAGAAGCGGCAGAAGTGTTGGTTAAATTCGAAGGATTGAATGTGGGTGGTTCCATTAAGACAAGAACCGCTTACAATATGATTCGTCAGGCAGAAAAAGAAGGCATCATAAACAAAGATACCATTATCGTGGAGCCAACAAGTGGTAATCAGGGAATCGGTCTTGCACTGATTGGAGCAGTAAAAGGTTATAAAACCATTATCATTATGCCGGATTCCGTTAGTGAGGAAAGAAGAAAATTAGTAGCACACTATGGAGCAGAGGTTATGCTAATTCATGATGCCGGAAATATTGGTGCCTGCATTGATGAGTGCTTGCAGACAGCTATGCGTATGGCAGAGGAAAATCCAAACGTATATGTGCCACAGCAGTTTGAGAATCCGGCAAATCCAATGGTACACAGACATAGAACCGGTATGGAGATTATGGAACAGGTAGCTGGTCCTATTCATGGATTCTGCTCCGGTATTGGAACGGGTGGAACAATCAGTGGCATTGGTAAAGTATTAAAGGCACAGAATCCGGATATTGAGATATGGGCAGTAGAACCGGAACATGCGGCAATCCTTGCTGGTGGTAATATAGGAACCCATTTACAGATGGGAATCGGAGATGGATTAATTCCAGAAAACCTGGATCAGAATATTTATGATGATATCTACATTGTTACTGATGAAGAAGCGATTAATACTGCAAAAGATCTTGCCAGACTGGAAGGCATTATGTGCGGTATTTCCAGTGGAACCAATGTGGCAGCAGCATTAAAACTTGCTAAGAAACTTGGAAAAGGAAAAACGGTGGTGACTGTTTTACCAGATACCGCGGAACGTTATTTTTCTACACCATTATTTGAGGAGTAAAACATGAGTGATATAAAGATGTTGGTTCTGGATATTGACGGAACCCTGACAAATTCACAGAAAGAAATTACAGATGAGACAAAGCGTGCCATTAACCTGATTCAGGAGAGAGGGCACAAGGTTATGCTTGCATCCGGAAGACCAACACCGGGTATGAAGCGCTATTCTGATGAATTAGAGTTAGAAAAATATGGCGGATATCTTCTTTCTTTTAATGGGGGAAGAATTATCAACTGTCGTACTGGTGAAATCGTATTCCAGAAAATGTTTCCAATGAACCTGATTCCTTCTTTGTATCAGTTTGCAAAGGAGAATGACTGTGGAATTCTGACCTATTATGGTGAGAAGATTATTTCGGGAACGCGGTTGGATGAGTATATAGCGATTGAGTCCCGTATCAACGGTATGCAGGTTCAGGAAGTGGAAAACTTCGTAGATTATGTGGACTTTGATGTGAATAAACTTTTGATGACTGCACCTGGAGAAAAGGCAGAAGAATTTGAAAAGATTTTGCAGGAAAAATACGGTGACCGCATCAGCGTGTATCGTTCGGAACCCTTTTTCATTGAATTGATGCCAAAGGGCGTGGATAAAGCAAGTTCCATTGACCGTATGTTAAGCACCGTTGGTCTTACAAGGGAAAATACAATTTGTTGTGGAGATGGTTATAATGATTTAACCATGATTGAGTATGCCGGTGTAGGTGTGGCAATGGCAAATGCCCAGGAAAAGGTAAAAGAAAAAGCAGATTACATTACGAAATCCAACGATGAGGATGGTATTGTACAGGTAATTGATGAGTTTATCTTATAGTCGGACTGGTATGGTATCCGATAAGGTCTGTATTTAGATAGGAGTATACATGAGTATTTTAAATGTTGAACATTTAACACATGGTTTTGGTGACAGAGCCATTTTTAATGACGTATCTTTCCGTTTATTGAAGGGTGAACATATAGGATTGATCGGAGCCAATGGTGAAGGAAAGTCCACTTTTATGAATATTATCACTGGAAAATTAATGCCGGATGAAGGAAAGATTGAATGGGCAAAGCGTGTCCGTGTTGGTTATTTAGACCAGCACACGGTTTTGGAAAAAGGAATGACCATTCGTGATGTATTAGCTTCTGCATTTAACTTCCTTTATGAAATGGAAGCGCAGATGAACGAAATATGCGATAAAATGGGAGATTGTACCCCGGAAGAATTAGAAGAATACATGGAAGAATTGGGAACGATTCAGGATTTACTTACCATGCATGACTTTTATATGATTGATTCCAAAGTAGAAGAAGTTGCCCGTGCGTTGGGACTCACTGCTATAGGATTGGATAAGGATGTATCCGAGTTAAGCGGTGGACAACGTACTAAGATTTTACTTGGTAAACTTTTATTAGAAAAACCGGATATTCTGTTATTAGACGAGCCGACGAACTATCTTGATGAAGAACATATCGAATGGTTAAAGAGATATCTAAATGAATATGAGAATGCGTTTATCTTAATCTCACATGATATTCCATTCTTAAACAGTGTTATCAACATTATCTATCATATGGATAATCAAGAACTAAACCGTTATGTAGGTGATTACAATAAATTTGAAGAAGTATATGCCATGAAAAAATCCCAGCTGGAGGCAGCTTATAACCGTCAGCAGAAAGAGATTGCAGATCTTAAAGATTTTGTGGCAAGAAATAAAGCCAGAGTGGCTACCCGTAATATGGCTATGTCCCGTCAGAAAAAATTGGATAAGATGGACGTAATTGAACTGGCAGCGGAAAAACCAAAGCCGGAATTCCAGTTCTTAGAAGCCAGAACACCGGGACGTTTCCCATTTATTACAAGGGAATTGGTAATCGGTTATGATGAGCCATTATCCAAGCCGTTAAATTTAACGATGGAACGTGGTAAAAAAATTGTTATCACCGGTGCAAACGGTATTGGAAAAAGTACATTACTTAAGAGCATTTTAGGGATTACAAAGTCTCTTAAGGGTAGTGTGGAACTTGGAGATTATTTAGAGATTGGCTATTTTGAACAGGAATCCAGCAAAGGAGCAGATAATACCTGTATTGAAGAAATCTGGTCTGAATTTCCGGGATTTTCCCAGTACGAAGTACGTTCTGCTCTTGCAAAATGCGGATTGACCACAAAACATATTGAAAGCAAGGTAAAAGTACTCAGCGGTGGTGAACAGGCAAAGGTAAGATTATGTAAACTTATCAACCGCCAAAGCAACCTTCTCGTCCTCGACGAGCCTACCAACCACCTTGACGTCGATGCGAAGGAAGAACTTAAGCGTGCCTTAATTGCTTACGGCGGTAGTATTTTACTTGTATGCCATGAACCAGAATTCTACGATGGCTTAGCCGACGAAGTGTGGGATTTCACAGAATATACTACGAGGATTTAAATGTATATGGAGGGAGAATTGGCAATCCATACGCAGGTGCTGTGAACCCATCGGTACTTAGGCACCGTACTTGGGTGCCTTATGTACCGTTATGAGGTGAACGCAGCGTAAGCGTGCCTGCATTGGATGTCAATTCTCCCTCTTTTTAGATTAAAGGAGAACCTTATGTTACCGCCACAATTTGCAGATCGAATGAAACAAATGCTTGGAAACGAATATAAGGAATTTGAAGCGTGCTATGACCGGGAGAAATACCGTGCCCTGCGCTTCAATCCGTTAAAAGGAGAGGTTTCTGCTTTTTTAGAGCGGACACCTTTTTATTTAACCTCTGTTCCATGGTCAAAATACGGTTATTACTATGAAAGTACCGACACACCGGGGAAGCATCCTTATCACGAAGCGGGAGTCTATTATATTCAAGAACCAAGTGCCCAGATTCCTGCAGCGTTGTTAGAGGCAAATCCGGGAGAACGTGTATTAGATCTTTGTTCAGCGCCGGGTGGAAAAGCGACACAGATTGCGGCTTCCATGAAAGGAAAAGGACTGTTGATCTGTAATGAATATGTGCCTTCCCGTGCAAAGATATTATCTGAAAATATTGAACGTATGGGAATTTGCAATGCACTAGTTGTAAATGAGACACCTCAAAAGTTAGCTTCTGTTTTTTCTAGTTATTTTCATCGGATTATGGTGGATGCACCATGCTCAGGGGAGGGAATGTTTCGTAAGAATGAAGAAGCCTATACGGAATGGAGTCCCGAAAATGTAAAGATGTGTGCGGACAGACAGGATGAAATTTTAGAAGCAGCAGCCCGTATGTTATTACCGGGTGGGCGTATTGTGTACTCTACCTGCACATTTGCGCCTTTGGAAAATGAATGTGCTATTGCACGGTTTTTACAGAATAATCCGGATTTTACAGTAAAAGAAATTACAGTTACACAGGAGATGGAATCCAAATATGCAAGCGTTTTAAAAATGGGAATGGAATCGGGTAATCCCGAGTGGGCAGAAAATGAAATGGGTCCATTGGATGAGAATATAAAAGAACAGCTGAGAAGAACGATTCGTCTTTTCCCTCATAAAATAAAAGGAGAAGGGCATTTTGCAGCAGTTTTGGAAAAGAACGGTACGCCGCCGGATGTTACACAGAAAATCGTTTCCCGTAACGGAATAGAAAAGACAATTTCCATAAAAGAATGTAAAGAATTTGAAACTTTTTTAAAAGGGGAGATTAAGGCGGACTGGCTGATCCAGACAGAGAAAGCACCGTATCTTCGTTTCGGAGATCAATTATATCAGGTTCCAGAACAAATGCCGGGGTTAAAAGGGCTTAAGGTATTGCGTCCGGGGCTTCATTTGGGAACGGTACTTAAAAACCGTTTTGAACCATCCCATGCACTGGCATTAGCGCTGCGTCCGGAAGAAGTAACCCATACATGGAATCTGGATGGAAACAGTGTAGAAGCAGTTAGTTACTTGAAAGGAGGTACTTTCCCCGCAGAAGGCGAAAAGGGATGGTATCTGATTACGGTAGACGGCTATAGCATTGGCTGGGGTAAACTGGCTGGTGGTATTATGAAAAATCATTATCCAAAAGGTTTGCGCAAAAGTTAAGAATGGGTAAAGATTTCTTTTTTCAAATTGACCAAGGAAAAATCGTTTGTTAGAATGACGAGAAGTAGATCCCACTATTTGTATTTTTATGTACAAGGTTGTGGGATCTGTATTTTGCAATAGTAGAAAGCGATGGTTTGATTATGAGAAAGGGTAGAAATCAAAAATGGATATGCCTGCTTTTGGTTATCGTAGTGATGATTTCTGGAATTTGCTTGGAAAAGATACCGGCAGATTCTTATTTTTCATGTAAACAAACAAGTACTATCGCAAAAGCGGACAGTGTCCTTCGGGATGTGTCTGCGTGTAGAACAGAAACTCTCAGTCAGAGAGAAGTGCTTAGTTCTTTTAGGACGGCTAAAAGGGAATTAAGACGAAATCAAGTTAGGACTATTTATCAATCAGGACTTTGTTTATCTAATGCGGAGCTTCTTCTGCAGAATTTCCAAACAAAACAAGCAGCACGAGAGGATAATATTAATTGTAAAGACTCTTGTTCTGCGGCAATCTTGTCTTATATACATAATCAGGATGGAGAAAAAGCATAACATCTTATTTTTTAGAAGTAATGGCCTATGGAAGCATAGGTTTATTTGAGTATGAAAAAATAAGATGGAGAGTGAATATAATGAGTTTTGGAATGATTATTATTATGATTATAGGAGCCGGACTTGCAATTGCTACAACCGGTTATCTTTGTGTTTCTATTTTTGCAGTGATTGGATATAAACTTTTCCGTAAAATAAAATATGGAACATCGATGTTTAACTAATTTAACCAAGGGATAAAAGAGTTGGAGGATGTAAATGATACTTGTACAAATATTGTTATTGGCAGTAGGATTTTTTATGCTTATGAAGGGTGCGGACTGGTTCGTGGAAGGTTCAGCGGGAATTGCAAAAAAGATGGGAATTCCGCAGTTGGTAATTGGTCTTACTATAGTAGCTATGGGAACAAGTGCTCCGGAAGCTGCAGTAAGTATTAATGCATCCATAAAAGGTAATGCAGGAATTGCTATTGGGAACGTATTGGGAAGTAATATTTTAAATATTCTTATTATTTTAGGTATTTCTGCTATATTGGCTACTATGGCGATTCAGAAATCCACATTCCGCTATGAAATTCCCTTCATGATATTTGTGACAGTGGTATTAATCGCGCTGGGTATGACAGGCGAATATGTTACCAGAGTAGAAGGTATCATTTTATGGGTGTTGTTTATCGTATATTTGTTATATCTGTTCCGACTGGCAAAACAGGGAACAGCAGATGAAGATACGGAAGACAGACCAATATGGAAACTATTTATATTTATGGTATTAGGCGGTGTCCTTGTTGTTTGGGGAAGTGATGTAACGGTAGACAGTGCAACAGAGATTGCTAAAATGATTGGTTTGAGTGAACGTTTTATCGGTCTTACAATTGTAGCGCTGGGTACTTCTCTTCCTGAGCTGGTAACCAGTGTGATTGCGGCAAGAAAAGGAAATGCGGATATTGCTATCGGAAATATTGTAGGAAGTAATATCTTTAATATTCTATTTGTAATTGGTACAGCATCTATTATTGCACCGGTAATGTATCAGCCGGTATTTCTTGTTGATGGTATCATTGCTGTATTAGCAGGTGTGCTTCTGTGGCTCAGCGTTGCCAAAACCAAGAGTCTTCGTAAGCCTTGGGGTATCGTGATGCTCCTTTGCTATGGTGGATACTTGACTTATTTGTTGATGTTATAAAAAAGAATCTCTAAATGACTTTTTTATAATTGTCTTTTAGAGATTCTTTTTTATATTTAAATG
>CAZHGE010000069.1:0-14887 GCA_964531805.1 uncultured Lachnospiraceae bacterium | reverse complement strand
CAATCAATTGGAAAATTCCAAAGAAAAATACAATTGGCAGGATAGAAACTGCCATTTCTTTCATGTATAAAGGAAATTCTACAGAGAATAATTTCCATAAATCAACGGTGTTATCAATGATAGGAATGGATTCTGATACCTGTTCGGCTCCACCTGGACTGTATATCATTCCAAGGATAAGAACTGCAAGAATGGGACCGATAGAGCATAAGGATACAAGACCGAAGCTATCGTCCTCAGCGTGTCTATCACTTCGGATTGCAGCGATACCAATACCGAATGACATAATAAAAGGAACTGTCATAGGACCTGTAGTTACGCCGCCGGAATCAAAGGCAATGGCAACAAAGTCACCAGGAACCATAAATGCCAAAGGAAAAATAATCAAATAAAATGCAACTAAGAGGCGGGAAAGAGGGATTCCTAACAACATTCGCAGTACTGCAATTACGAGAAATGCGGCAACACCTAATGCTACGGCTAAAATCAATGTCAGATTAGGAATGGATGGAACCTGTTGTGCCAATACCTGTAAGTCCGGCTCAGAAATAGTAATAAAGAAACCCATGATAAAGGTAATCAGTATCACAATAATGAGTTTTTTGGACTTGGTAATAATGGAACCGACACGTTCACCGATGGGCGTCATGGATAATTCAACACCTACATTAAAAAATAACATTCCAACGATTAAAAGGATGGCACCTATTAGGAAAGTCATCAGAATACTTGGGGGAATAGGTGCGATAGAAAAGCATAATAGCAGTACGATCATTAAAATTGGCAGCACTGCTTTTAAAGTTTCAATTAATTTTTCCCGGAATTTTGAACGATATGCAAACAAATGAAAAACCTCTTTCGTGATAATAATTGTTTTTAGTGTAACATAAAAACGGTAAAGATTCTGTTAAAATTCTATAAAGTAAAGGAACACTAGATTTTTACCAGAATAAAAGTGTCAAATAATGAATGTTTTGTTATAATATTGATAACGTTAAAACAGGACGGAAGATAAGATGTTAAGAAAAGAAAAAATTATGATGACGGATATGTTTAAGCGGTATTTGGTTAAATTTGCAATTCGCTTATTTATCTTTTTTGCTATATTAGCAGCATACATTACGCAGAAGGAAGTGTTGTATGCGTTTATGACCCATGAATTTACGTTTGGAATCATAGAATATGGCATTTCACCTTTGCATGTGCTTTGGCTGGTATTTATGCTCATGATGATTATGCATTTGTTTCCGAATAAGAAATTATCCATGGCACTGAAAAAGAATAAAGAAGAAAATTATTTGGAAGTGCAGGGGTATTCAGAACACGAATTGTTAAAATTTGTACAAGACCAGAATATCAAGGCATGGAAAGTGATGCTGTTGTGGCTCTGTTTTAACGCGATTTGGGGATTTTTGTATTTGTTTGAAGTGATTGATAATGCAGATTTGCTTATGCTGACAGTATTTTATTTTTTATGTGATTATATCTGTATTTTGTTTTTCTGCCCGTTTCAGACATACATAATGAAAAATAAATGTTGTGTCAACTGCCGCATTTATGACTGGGGACATTTTATGATGTTTACTCCTATGCTTTTTATTAAGAATTTTTTCAGTTGGAGTTTATTCTTTACTTCATTAGTAGTCTTAATACATTGGGAGATTGTGTACGCAAAGCACCCGCAGAGATTTTGGAGTGGTTCGAATCAGACTCTGCAGTGTGGAACCTGCAAGGATAAAACCTGTCAGATGAAGGGAAGATTGAAAGACAGTGTAAATTAGCGTAATGGAATAGAAGCAAGAGGCAGTAATGTCATTTATAGTAATAATAAGAAAGTAGAGGATACCATTATGATGAATGAATTATTAGAGATTATGAAAGAACAGGTTACTTTAAAAGAAATGCCAGTGGGCGAATATCAGAAGCTAAAAGCAAAAGGGATGACTTTTACCATACGTCAGTATTATGCGGAAGGATTTGGTAATGTATCTGTTATGGCTGCAAAAGGATTTTTTGGACTAATGCAGATGGATACTTTTATTATTAATCCAGTAGAAAAGGATCTGCCTTTGTTTTCTTATGACCGTGTTCATGCTATGGGAAATGATACCTTGATTTTAGAATTATATAATACCTATCTGGGGGAAAATGGACTTGCTAAAATTAAAACTGTAAAAGAGAAATATGCACATCTTCCTAATCACGATTTGGGCGAGCATTGGTATGATTCCATTAAGTTAGAGGAAAGTGCATCCAAGAAAGGGAAGAAAGCACAGACTGCTGATTTTGATGCATTTACGAAAGAATATTTCAGAGCATATCTGGATGGAGTAAGTCAGATGGCGGCATGTGATCCGGCTGCCAAAAAAGAAAAGGCATCCGTGTATGTGGAAGGTCTTTTATCAAATGGCGGGCCATCTACAGATGTATTTAAGCAGGCTTTTGGAGAAGAAAAAACAGGGGATCTGTTCCGCAGGGTTCTTTTTGGGACGAAGTAGAATATGCAGAATTATAAATTAACAATCCAATATGACGGAACACGCTATAATGGCTGGCAGCGTCAGGGGAATACGGACAATACCATACAAGGGAAATTAAATGAGATTATAGGCAGATATTTGGGAGAAGAAATGGATATTGCCGGTTCAGGTAGAACGGACGGCGGTGTGCACGCTTATGGACAGGTGGCAAATTTTAAAACTGGCAAGTGTTTAGATAAGGACAAATTTCTTTTGGATATCAATTCCTATCTGCCTCAGGATATTCGAATTATAGCGGTCGAATCAGTGGATGAACGTTTTCATGCAAGACTGAGTGCAGTTTCCAAAACCTATGAGTATGTGATTGATAATGGAACTGTGGCAGATGTTTTTGCAAGAAAATATTCCTATCGGTTGGAAGAAAAACTGGATGTAGAAAAGATGCGTGTGGCAGCGGGGCTTCTTACAGGAACTCATGACTATCTTAGTTTTTGTGGTAATAAGAAGTTTAAGAAATCTTCTGTCAGGACAGTTACAGACATCCTAATTACGGAGTCCGCTGGGAAGATAACGATTTCTTTTACTGGTAACGGATTTTTACAGAATATGGTCCGTATCATGGCGGGGACACTTATCGAGGTTGGATTGGGAAAAAGAGAACCGGAGTCCATGATGGAGATTATAAATGCCAGAACAAGAGAGGCGGCAGGCATGATGGCACCGGCAGAAGGATTGTTTTTGAAAGAAGTGTTTTATTAAATAAATTTTATATCGCAAAGATTTGCAACGGAATTCAGGCAGAGTTAGGTGATACCGGTCAAATCAGGGAATAGTGTAGAGGGAGAATTTTTATGGAGACAAAAGAGAAAGTAACTTTTGCGGATAAGTTTATGTCAGCAGTTCCAAAGATTTTTTCAATTGTATTGTTGTTATGTATTCTGTTTTTGGGAATTGCAAGCTGGGTTATGCCATCGGAAGGCGGTAAGCCGGTAGCGGATTGTCAATTGTATCAGACACAATGGTATCATGTTTTAGAAGATGGAACGAAGGTGCCTGTTGTGGTGCCGGGTAAGGTGGAAGCGCAGCGAGGGGAAGTGGTCACCTTGACTACCATTTTGTCCGAAGATATAAAAGGTGGGGAAAGTATATTTTTCCGCCCGTCTTTGCAGGATGTAACCGTATATGTTGATGGGGAATTGCGGGTTCATTATGACACGAAAGAATCCAGACCGTTTGGTTTATACAGTCCAACCCGTTATGTGCCAGTTGAATTAAAAGAGGGAGACGCTGGGAAAGAACTGATATACCAATTTTCTACGGAGTCAAAATATGCAGGAACAATCCGGCAGATGTACATTGGGGATGATGATGGCATCTGGCTGTATCATTTAAGAGCAGCAGCTGGAAAAGCATTGGTATCAATTGGACTATTGGCGGCTGGACTGTTTGTTATACTTGCCTGTGCAGTTGTGAGAGTTTTATATCGAAAAAAACTGGAACTTCGTTTTTTGGCTTGGGCAATTGTACTTTGTGCAGCTTGGATGTTGTCAGAAATGGATGTCAGACAGTTGTGGCTGGATAATATATCTGTTATTACGAATGTTTCTTATTGGAGTTTAATGTTAATTCCTCTTGCACTCATTTTGTATATGGATGAGGTGCAGAAGGGATATTATAGGAAGGTATATGCAATAGCGGCCATTTATTCTGCAATGGTATTTTTTGTAGGTACCATTTTGCAGATTTTTGACATTGTACAGTTTACGGATCAGCTGCCCTTTGTACATATAGGAATTGTTTTTACGATTATTATAGTAGGCACTACAATTGTTATGGATTATGTAAAAAATAGAATTCATAATTATAGGACGGTTGCTATTGGAATCTGTGGTTTTTTGGCTTTTTCAGTATTGGAACTTATTTGGTATTATTTACAGGTAAATCCTTCAAAAGGTATGTTTTTAGCAATTGGTTTACTGTTTTTACTTGCTATGGCGATCATTAAAAGTGGACAGGATCTGCTTTTATCAGAGAAAAAGAAACAGCAGGCTATTTCTGCAAAGGAAGCAGAAGAAAAATTTTTAGCAAACATGTCTCACGAAATCCGCACACCTATGAATGCCATAGTAGGAATGACAGAAATTCTGCTTCGCGGAGATTTGACAGCAGAGCAGAAGGAATATTTAGAGAATATAAAAAGTTCCGGTAATGCACTCGTATCCATTATCAATGATATTTTGGATATTTCTAAAATTGAAGCCGGTAAAATGGAATTAGTAGATGATGTATATGCCACACGTCAGATGATGAGCGATATCGATAAGATTATCAGGACACGTATTGGTGATAAACCAATTGAGTTAGTGTGTGATATTGATAAAAGCGTACCTGAAAGATTATATGGAGATGGTCTGCGTATACGTCAGATTATTATCAATTTAGCCAATAATGCGGTTAAATTTACGGATAGTGGAAGAATTACCATTACAGTGAAAGCCTGGGAAACCGCTGATGAGCGGATAGCAGTGTTTGTGTCTGTGGCAGATACCGGACAGGGCATAAAAAAAGAAGATATTAAGAGACTTTTTGGAGCATATGAGCAGGTCGATGCGTTAAAAAATAAGGGAAAAGAAGGTACGGGACTTGGCCTTACAATTTCCAGTCAGCTTGTAGAAATGATGGGCGGCAGGCTGGAAGTGACAAGTGAATATGGAAAAGGCAGTGAGTTCTTCTTTACCATTTATCAGCAGGCTGTGTCAAAGGATATGGAATGGAAGCAGGAAGCAGAAGACGATATTATGAACTTTACAGCTCCAAATGCTAAGATTCTTTTAGTAGATGATAATGAAATAAACAGGAAAGTAGCACTGGGATTATTAGAACCATTACAGATACAGATAGACACAGCAGTAAATGGAAAGAATGCAATAGATATGATTGGGCAGAAGGAATATGATCTTGTATTTATGGATCACATGATGCCGGTTATGGATGGTGTGGAGGCCACAAAACGTCTTCGTGAAAAAGAAGGGGATTACTATCAAAAACTTCCTGTTATTGCACTTACAGCTAATGCGATGAAAGAAGCGCAGAAACTGTTTAAAGAAGCTGGAATGAATGGATTTGTGGCAAAACCGATTGTGATGAAGCAGATTTGCCAGGCTATCAGACAGTGGCTGCCTGAAGAAATGATTCAAGTGGCGGCTATGGACGAAGCGGCAGGAAACGATATGGTTTCGACTGTGAAAGATGAGGGGAAAGCAGAAAATGTTGCCCAAATAGCTGAACTGTCTCAAACAGAAAGTGTTACGCCATCAGAAGGAACCCTGCAGATAGAAGGAATTGATGTAACAGAGGGAATAAAAAACCTTGGCAGTAAGGAGTTTTTGCTGGAACTTTTAGGAGATTATTGCAATTTAATTGATTCTAAGGCTTTAAAAATTGAAAAATATCTAGCCGACGAACGGATAAAAGATTATACTATAGAAGTACATGCATTAAAGAGTTCATCTAGATTGATAGGAGCACTGGATTTGTCCGGGCAGTTCCGATATTTGGAGGATTTGGGAAATGCAGCGGATCTGGCGGAGATACAGGAAGAAACGCCAAAGGTACTTGCGCATTATAGGAAGTATAAAACATATTTAGCACCATATGCAGCAAGATATGAGATGGAAAAGAAAGAAGTTCCAAAAGAAGAAATATTGATGTATCTTCGTGGCATTCAGGAAGCAATAGAGGGCTTTGATTTAGATACGGCGGATGCAGCCATGGAAAAATTGGAGGAGTGCCGCCTTCCGGAGGAATGTATTCCCATGATGGAAAAACTAAGACCATTGTTTGCAGATGTGGCAATGGAAGAAATTATAACGGTAACGGATAAAATGATAGCTGTGTTAGAAGAAAAATAACATAGTGGCTAGGAGGAACTAAATGGCAAATATTGTTGTAGTATCAGAAGCGAAGAGTTTTATGGTTACTTCGCTGATCAGCCAGTTAGAAGAACAGGAGCATAAGGTAATCCATACTAACTACAGTCCAAGTGAAATTGGTAAAATTAAAAGTGAAGTACAGTTGATGCTGATTTATGCAGAAGATATGGAAATGGATTCAATGGTCTATCTTAAGGATAAAGTAATTGAAGAGGACTTCCCTATTTTTGTATTAGGTGATGTAAATCAGTTAGAAGAAGTGAAGTCTGTCATTCCGCCACAATTTATTAAGATGCATTTTTCACGTCCCATTAACGTAAAAGATGTTGTAAATGCAGTGGATAAATATATGAGTGCGGATATGCTTCAGCTAAAGAAAAAGATTTTAGTAGTGGATGATTCCGGTGCTATGCTTCGAACGGTAAAAGAATGGCTTCAGGACAAATATCAAGTAGTTTTAGCCAATTCCGGTGCTATGGCCATCAAATGCCTCGCTGTAAATAAACCGGATTTGATTTTACTGGATTATGAAATGCCAATCTGTGATGGCAGCCAGGTTTTGGAAATGATTCGTGCTGAGTCTGATTTTTCAGATATTCCGGTTATTTTCCTGACGGGTAAAAATGACAGGGAAAGTGTTATGAAAGTAACTGCTTTGAGACCGGAGGGATACTTGTTAAAATCCATGGAATCGGAACAGATTATTAAAGCCATTGATGATTTTTTTGAAAAAAAGAAGTGGACATTATAAAGGAACAGAAAAAGAACCAGAAATGGTTCTTTTTTTGATGGAGATGTTATGATTGCAATATATGAAAATAAATTGCGAACATTTCAAATTAGATATTTACATAAGATATGTTTTAAGGTATAATTTCATATATGGAAGAATTGAGGTTAAATATGGAATGGATATGGGTTTGCCGGAGAAGTCATTGCAGGAGGTAAACATATGACAGTAGAGCAGATGCGTGAACAAAAGAAGAAATTAGGGTATAGCGATGAACAGATAGCAGAATTGTCAGGTCTCTCCCCTAAAATGGTGGAGGAGATATTAGAGGGAATTGCTGAGTCACCATCTTATGATGTTTTCAGTGCTTTAGAAAGTATTCTTGCAGATAAAGTTTCATCCAAAGTGTGTGAGGCTGCTACAGTATATAGTACGAAGCGTCAGGGAGAGTATACATTAAAGGATTATCTTGCCTTGCCAGAAGAAAGAAGAGTAGAGTTGATTGATGGTGTGTTCTATGATATGGCGGCACCGTTAGCGGGGCATCAAGCCATAGGCGGAGAGATTTTTGCAAAATTAAGAGATTTTATACGTGATAACAAGGGGAAATGCATACCATTAAATGCACCAGTAGATGTACAATTGGATTGCGATGATAGGACGGTAGTACAGCCGGATGTACTTGTTATTTGTGACAGGGATAAGTTTAAAAATGGAAGGGTGTTTGGAGCACCGGATTTTGTGGTAGAAGTATTATCCGCATCTACTTCAAAGAGAGACTGTACATTAAAACTGGCTAAATACAGCGAAGCAGGAGTGCGTGAATGCTGGATAGTGGACCCTAAGAAGAAAAGAGTACTTGTTTATAATTTTGAAGTAGACGAATGTCTGACGCTATATACTTTTGAGGATGTGGTTCCGGTACAGATATATGAAGGCAGATGTGAGATTGACTTTCGTGAGATTTATGAGTATGTGAAATTTTTATATGAGGAAGAAGAATAAATATGGTTCATTTGCAGAGTTGAAGCTATATTTTTCATAAAAAAGGAATTGAAGATTATTAAATGTTAAGAGGCGGTTTGCATAGCAGACCGTCTTTTGATATGATGGGGAAGTTAAGAGATTGTTAAAAACAGGAGAAATTTGACGTGAAGACAAAAGGAAAAACAGATAGAGATAATGTTTGTCTGAAAAAAGCATTTCTTGCTACCATTCCTGTCATGGCAGGCTATATTGTTTTGGGAATCGGCTTTGGTATGCTGCTTCAGACAAGAGGATATGGTGTGATATGGGCACTTGCCATGAGCCTGTTTATTTTTGCAGGTTCCATGCAGTATGTAGCAATTGATTTGCTGACAGGAGGTGTGTCGCTTCTTACAGCAGCACTGACTACGCTTGCAGTCAATGCCAGACACTTGTTTTATGGAATTTCGATGGTGGATAAGTATAAGGCGCAGAAAGGTGTTGCTAAAAGGCACTTCCTATTTTGGACTTTGACGGATGAAACGTATTCGCTGGTATGCAGCGATGAACCGGAACGCTCAGGGAATCCTTCGGCATATTATCTTTATGTGTCTATATTTGATTATTCGTATTGGGTATTGGGAAGTGTTATTGGCTCACTTCTTGGAGAAGTGTTTCCATTTAGCACAGAAGGGATTGATTTTTCCCTGACGGCCTTATTTTTAACCGTATTTGCGGAGCAGTGGCTGACGACAAAAAACCATTTGGCGGCAATTGTCGGCGTGGCAGCTTCGGTGCTGTGCCTGTTTTTATTTGGAAGTGACAAATTCCTGATTCCTGCTATGCTGCTAATTGCATCGGTATTGATTCTGCTTCGGAAAAAGGAGGGCATCACAAATGAGTAATGTACATTCTGTTTTATTAATTGTGGTCATTTCTTTGGTAACGATGCTCCTTCGTTTTTTGCCTCTTTGGATATTTGGAAATGGTAAGCAGACACCGGGACTTGTTCAGTATCTTGGAAAAGTGCTTCCATATGCTATCATGGGAATGTTGGTAGTGTTCTGTTTAAAAGGAGTGTCACTTACAAGTGCACCCTTCGGATTGCCGGAGTTAATTGCCTGCGCAGTAGTGATTGGTCTGCACGTATGGAAACGAAATACGGTTATTAGTATAGTTGGCGGAACAGTGGTGTATATGATACTTGTACAGATGGTGTTTTAGGGGAGGATTCAATGAATAGTGTAAACAAAACTTTATACATACCGTTATATGGCAAATCTTATGTGAGTAAGAAGGGAATTATTTTAGAGGATAAGAAGGCAGAAGAAATTTGGGAAACATCCGGGTTTCCACTAAAGGGCAAATCAAAATCCAAATGGCTTGCTTATTATATGGGAATGCGCTCGAAGGTGTTTGATGACTGGTTAAAAGAGCAGATGGAATCCGATAAGGATGCGGTGATTTTACATATTGGTTGTGGAATGGACAGCCGGATTGAGAGAGTGGGAACCAATAGGTATGATTGGTATGATGTGGATTTTCCGGATGTGATTACGGAACGTAAGTTGTTTTACAAGGAAACAGATAAATATCATATGGTGGAATCCGATGCAAGGGAAAATGCGTGGATTGGTACCCTGCCTGCAGATAAGAATGCCATTATTCTGATGGAAGGTGTCAGTATGTATTTTCAGTTGGAAGAATTGAAAAAATTACTGGCCGGATTGTGTGGACATTTTAAGCAGGTGCATCTTCTTATGGACTGTTATACTGTTTTTGCGGCTAAAGCGTCCAAATACAAGAATCCAATAAACGAAGTTGGTGTTACCACAGTGTATGGAATCGATGAGCCGCGTGTGTTGGAAGATAAGACAGGACTTTCTTTTGAGGAAGAATTGGAGCTGACACCAGCATATCTAGTGGATGAATTAAGCGGTATGGAAAAGATGATATTTAAGAAAGTCTTTGCGGGTAATTTTGCAAAGAAGATGTACCGGTTATATGAGTTTGAGAAGAAATAAAGGGATATTATCCAGAGCATAATACAAATAAAAAGGGGAATAGGAGATTTGGCAATGAAAAAAGAATCAGGTTTAGAGTACTTATGGTTAGCATTATATGCTTTTGGCGGAATTGGGTTGGAAGTCTTATTAGCATTTTTTATTGAACCGATGTTATATGGCGCACAGATGGGGGACTGGAATGTGGTGCAGAATATATTACATTGGACTTTTACATGTATATTGTGGGGAACAGTTGGTGTTTGGCTGATTCGTTATGCAAAGAAGAAATTTCAGTTTGATATATTGGAAAAAGGAAACGTGATGAAACTATGGCAGTGGATTGTAGTGGTTTTGTTTGTAGTTTTGAGTTTGGTGATATCATACATAGATTGGAAGGGTTCTAAAGTAATTCGGGAATTTTATGCTAACGGCTGGCTAAAGTTCATTTTTCAGTACATCTATTATGTGTTTGAAACATTTTTAGTTATGCTTATTTTAGTCTTTGGACAAAAAGCATTTGAGTTGTGGTTTCGCAATAATAAGATTCCATATGGCGGTATTATTGTTGCTATTACATGGGGAATTGCACATTTCTTTACAAAAGATGTTGTAACAGGAATTCTATGTATGATTTTCGGATTTGCATTTGGAAGTGTATATTTGTTAGTAAACCGGGATGTTAGAAAAGCATTTCCTATTTTGTTTATTATGTTTGCGCTGTAAATGGCAGGAGGATACAATGAAAGAATACAGATATATTACACTGATGGAAGAACCAATGATGAAAGATACGGCTGCGAACTGGTTTCACAGCAAATGGGGAGTACCTAAAGAGGCGTACTTAGAATGTATGGATGCCTATCTGAATAGAGAGACAGAGTATGGTTGGTATTTATGCCTTGATGGGGAAAAAATAATTGCTGGAATGGGCGTGATTAAAAATGATTTTCATGATCGAAAAGATCTTACACCAAATGTATGTGCAGTGTATACGGAAGAAGAATACCGTAGAGAAGGAATCGCTGGGAACTTATTAAATATGGTTGTGGAAGATATGAAAAATAAAGGAATATCACCTATATATTTAGTGACAGATCATACTTCTTTTTATGAAAGATATGGTTGGGAATTTCTTTGTATGGTACAAGGGGATGATGAACCGGAAATGACAAGGATGTATGTACATAGGTAAGATTATAAAAATCATTTGTATGTATCCACATCTATGGGTACATTATAAAGGGAAAAATTCTCACATTTAACAAAACAGAAACATTTCGCAAACACAACGTAAAAAATTCAGTTGTATAACATTCTCAGAAACAACGAAACAAACAATTTTAAAATAAAAAGGAGAATGGTATTATGAGCAACAGAATTTATTTAGTAACAGGGGCAGCAGGATTTTTAGGAAGCAATGTATGTGCACAGCTTTTGGAAAAAGGTGAAAAAGTTCGTGCATTGGTTTTACCAAATGATAAATCCGTAAAATACATTCCAAAGGAAGTGGAGATTTGTTTGGGTGATCTTTGTGATGAAGATTCTTTGGAAGCATTTTTTGAAGTGCCGGAAGGAATGAACAGTGTAATTATTCACTGTGCAAGTATGGTAACGGTGGACCCGGCTTACAGTGAGAAATTGATGGAAGTTAATGTAACGGGCACAAGAAATGTGATTACAAAATGTCTTGCGCATCCGGAATGCTTAAAAATGGTATATGTCAGCAGCACAGGCGCTATTCCGGAACAGCCAATGGGTACAAAAATCAAAGAAGTGGACAAGTTTGAGCCAAACGACCCAACAAAGGTAGTAGGTGCTTACAGCCAGTCAAAAGCAAAGGCTTCCCAGATGGTTATGGATTCTGTAAAAGTAATGGGACTGAAAGCCTGTATCGTTCATCCAAGCGGTATTTTAGGACCAAATGATCATGCAGTTGGGGAAACAACCGATACACTGGTTAAAATCATCAAAGGCGAAATGCCAATCGGTATGCAGGGATCTTTCAATCTCTGTGATGTACGTGATCTGGCAGCAGGCTGTATCGCAGCAGTTGATAAGGGGCGTGTTGGAGAGGCATATATCCTTGCAAATGAAACGGTAACATTGAAAGATATGTGTGAAATGCTTCATGAAGAATGTAACTGCCAGAAAATCAAATTCTACTTACCATTAGACTGGGCGGATAAAATCGCACATACACTGGAGAAAAAAGCGGAAAAGACTGGCGAAAAACCGATGATGACAACCTTCTCCGTATATAATCTTGCCAGAAATAACGAGTTTGATTATTCCAAAGCAAAAGAAGAACTTGGTTATACTACACGTTCTTACAAAGAGACCATTCACGATGAAGTAGAGTGGTTAAAAGAAGAGGGATTAATCTAATAAAAGAAAGGTAATTCAAAATGAAAAAAGAAGCGGGACCAATCAGATGATATGATGAGGTTCCGCTTCTTTCATTAAATATGATAGTTGATAAAGCCTGCTGTCATATGATTTTAAAATAGAAATACAAATCCCAGCAGTATTGCAGCAAACAATATATTCATAATAGAAAAGTGGATCATATATTTTCCCTTTGTAATACCACATTCTTTGGGGAGGTTTGGTACATAGTTTGCAAAATACTTAAAGGAGATTAAGCTTGCAAGGGATGCAATCAAGGTACCTAATCCGCCAATGTTGACACCTAAAAGCAGATCTTTGTAATTTTCCGTAAAACCGGAAAGCAGCATGGCAGCAGGTAAATTACTGATAATTTGGGAAGCTAAAAAGGCTGTGATTAATTCTTTTCCTTCTACTAATGAGGAAATCATTTCTGCAACAGCAGGAATCCGCTGCATATTTCCAATAAATACAAAAAAACTGATAAAAGTAAGAAGCAGGCTGTAGTCTACTTTTTTTAGCGTATCTCTGTCCCAAATAAGTAATACCGGAATGCTGATGAGTAATAGTGCCGGATAAGGAATTAAATAGGCAACTGTCAAAAGGCATAGTATGAATAATACAAAGTAATAAACGGTTAAAATAGGCTTTTCATTTTTCCTCGTATTTGCTGTGTCAGAAAGTGAGATCTTTTCTTTTTTGAGTAAAAAGCAGCAGATAACCAAAAGTATGAAAGAAAGTACTGTGGATGGTGCCATATGAAAAAGAAATTCTCCAATGGTCAAGCCGGATAATCCGTATAAATAAAGGTTTTGCGGATTGCCAATAGGAGTCAGCATGCTTCCTAAGTTAGCTGCGATGGTTTCCAGTACAATAATGGGAATCAGGTTTTTAGGACTGTTTACTTTTTCCAAAATTAAAATCGTAAATGGAACAAAGGTAATCAATGCCACATCATTTGTGATAAACATAGCAAGGAAAAAACACAGGCTGACTAAGAGTAATGTCAGGCTTCGTATGTTTTTTACATATTTCAGTAATGCGTAGGAGATTTTTTCAAAAATGCCCAGTGACTGTAATCCGCTCATAACGGTCATAAGGGCAAATAAGAGCACCAGCACTCGAAAATCCATATATTCAATATACTGTGAATCCACCGGTACGATAAAAGCGGAAATAACTGCCAGTAAAAATGCAATAGATAATACAGTTTCTTTTTTTAATAATTCTATAATCTTTTTCATGAGTTTAATCCCCGTGCATTATAAAAAGTAAATTTATTAATGGTATTGAAAGAAACTTTCAAACTTGTTATTCATATCGAAACATTTTATTATTATAATCAGAATGAAGAAGATTTCAAATACTTTTTATTTTTATACTCTAAGTTGATGAGTGGATGTGTGAAGGTTGATATAGTATTGGTTTGGAAAAAATGGATTAGAGGTTAGTGTGTATGAGTAAAAAGAAAGTTTTATATGGCAGCATAGGGGCTTTGGTATTAGTGGTATTTTTAGCCTGCACTCATTATTTAAACGATTATTATAAGGCAGATACAGAGGCGATAACGGCTTTTGAAGTGGAAAATGAGGTACATAGAGAAGAACTGAAAGATGGTTCTATGGTCTATATGCAGGAAGAAAACCGGGCACTTACGGATGAAGATAGAGGGAATGCTTCAAAGGAAGCAAGTACGGGACTTATCTTTTATCCGGGTGGGAAAGTGGAACATACAGCATATGAACCATTAATGAAAGCATTGGCTTCGGAGGGGATTGTGTGTGTGCTGCTCCAAATGCCTTTTTGTTTAGCAGTATTGGATATGAATGCGGCAGATGGAATCAAAGAGCAGTATCCGGACGTTACAAGATGGTATATTGGCGGTCATTCGCTTGGCGGTTCCATGGCAGCGGTTTATTTGGGAAATCATGATTCAGATTATGAGGGGCTTATTTTATTAGGTTCCTATTCAACAGAAGATTTGTCTAAGACCACGCTTAAGGTGTTATCTGTTTACGGAAGTGAAGATAAAGTGTTGAACTCTGAAAAATATAAGGAAAATAAGAGCAATCTGCCAGATGATTTTACAGAGGTTATATTAGAGGGCGGATGTCATGCTTATTTTGGTATGTATGGAGCTCAGGAAGGAGACGGCACACCAAGTATCAGTAACGAAGAGCAGATTGCGCTGACGGTGGATGCAGTGAAGGAGTTTGTGGAGTAGCGGCTTTGGATACAACAAAGTTGGAAAAAGTATGATGCCGACTAAACTAAAGGAATAAGTTATTTAGTCGGGGAAATAAGCAATTAAAATCCGACTAAACTGAAAAACAAGGGTCAAGTCCTTTTTTGTGTGTAAATTACCTTTAGGCAACAATTAATTATGCT
>CAZHGE010000068.1:0-15498 GCA_964531805.1 uncultured Lachnospiraceae bacterium | reverse complement strand
TAGGTGGTATGTTAACAAACTTCAAGACTATCCAGTCTCGTATCGCTAGATTAAAAGCAATCGAAACAATGGCAGAAGATGGAACATTCGACGTTCTTCCTAAGAAAGAAGTTATCCAGATTAAGAAAGAATGGGAAAAATTAGAAAAGAACCTTGGCGGTATCAAGGATATGACAAGAATTCCTGATGCTATTTTCGTAGTAGATCCTAAGAAGGAAAAAATCTGTGTACAGGAAGCTCACTCACTTGGTATTACATTAATCGGTATCGGTGATACAAACTGTGATCCAGAAGAATTAGATTACGTTATTCCAGGTAACGATGATGCAATCAGAGCCGTTAAATTAATCGTTTCCAAGATGGCAGATGCTGTTATCGAAGCTAACCAGGGTGGCGAAGTTTATACAGAAGAAGTTGTTGCAGAAGCAGCTGCTGAAGCAACAGATATCGAAGAAGTAGCAGCAGAATAAAACACATTATAATGGAGGGTATAGATATGGCAATCACAGCATCTATGGTTAAAGAATTACGTGAAATGACTGGTGCAGGTATGATGGACTGTAAGAAAGCTCTTACAGAAACAGATGGTGATATGGATGCAGCAGTTGAAGTGTTGAAAAAAAGCGGTGCGGCTAAGATGGAAAAGAAAGCCAGCAGAATCGCAGCTGAAGGTATTGCACGTGTTGCAGCTAATGAACAGAGCGCAGTTGTAGTTGAGGTAAACTCAGAAACAGACTTCGTTGCTAAGAATGAAACATTTCAGGAATTCGTTCAGGTTGTAGCAGACAATGCCCTTGCTTCAGGTTTAGAAGGTGGAGCAAACGGAGAAGACATTGAAGCAGTTCTTGAAATGAACGGTCTTAAAGATCTTCTTGTTGAAAAGACAGCAACAATTGGAGAAAAATTATCTGTTCGTAGATTTGCAAAAGTTACCGGAGATTGCGTTGCATCATATCTTCATGCTGGTGGAAAGATTGGTGTATTAGTAGCTGGTACAGGTGCAAGTGATGATGCAGCGAAAGAAGCGCTTACAAATGTTGCTATGCAGATTGCGGCTATGAACCCACAGTATATCAGCAGAGCAGATATCTCTGATGAAGAAATTGCAAAGATGCGTGAAATTACAATTGACAGCGCACTTAATGATCCGGCATCTCTTCCAAAGCCTATTCAGAACGAATTATATACAAAGGTTGAAAATGAAAAATTATTCTCAGAAGAAGACCTTGCGATTCTTGCTGAAAAGAAGAATGATAAGTATTTATATAACTTCTTATCAAAAGAAGCAATTGCTAAGCTTGCAGAACTTGCTTTGGCAGGTAAAGCAGGATATGTTGAGAATAAGATTTTTGCAGGTCTTGTAGAAGGTCGTATTTCTAAACAGATTAAAGATATCAGTCTTCTTGATCAGACATATGTTAAGGCAGAAGA
Source organism: uncultured Lachnospiraceae bacterium (assembly GCA_964531805.1). GTDB lineage: Bacteria > Bacillota > Clostridia > Lachnospirales > Lachnospiraceae > RGIG8767. The sequence continues at coordinate 14,067 of CAZHGE010000068.1, read as the reverse complement.
TGGAAAGCAGACAGTAGCTAAATATCTTGAGTCTGTAAACAAAGATCTTGCTATTACTAAGTTCGTTCGTTTCGAAGTTGGTGAAGGTATGGAAAAGAAAAACGAAGACTTTGCAGCAGAAGTTGCAGCTCAGTTAGCATAATGAGTATACTTGGTAATCCTTTCGTAAAATAGTATACTAAAAAGAAAATAAACCCTTGAAATGATTGTGTTATCAATCATTTCAAGGGTTTTTAGCTTGAAGTTAATGATTATTTTTAGACAAATAGTATTCATTTAAGACAAAATTCGCTATAATATATGCAGACTACAAAATAGGAGGAATGTGACCATGCGTTGATAAATGGTCATGTAATAAAGTATGGAGAAATCAAAGGTATTTTTTACAACATTTAAGGCAACTGGATATGAAAATTTATTACAGAAATTGCATCGATTAATGAAAACCACCGGTTTTGAAGAAATTGATTTTAATGACAAATATGCAGCAATTAAGATACATTTTGGCGAGTATGGCAATCTTGCATTTCTTCGTCCAAATTATGCAAGGGTAGTGGCAGATTATGTAAAAGAATTGGGCGGTAAGCCGTTTTTGACAGATTGTAATACTCTTTATGTAGGAAGCCGTAAGAATGCGCTGGATCACTTGGATACGGCATATATGAATGGTTTTTCTCCTTTACAGACGGGGTGTCATGTTATTATCGGGGATGGTTTAAAAGGAACGGATGAAGCCATTGTTCCAATTAATGGGGAATACGTAAAAGAAGCTAAAATCGGTCAGGCGGTTATGGATGCAGATGTGTTTATTTCGCTGAATCATTTTAAGGGACATGAGATGGCTGGATTTGGCGGTGCTCTTAAAAACATTGGTATGGGTTGTGGTTCCAGAGCAGGTAAGATGGAACAACATAATGAAGGTAAGCCGCAGGTAAATCAGGATGCCTGTGTAGGCTGTGGTGCCTGTTTTAAAATCTGTGCCCATGCAGCACCAATTATTGAAAATGGGAAAGCAGTCATTGACCATAATAAATGTGTGGGCTGTGGAAGATGCTTAGCAGCATGTCCAAAGGATGCAGTAGAAGCACAGGGCGGTACTACGGTTAAAATGCTTAACTATAAAATGGCAGAGTATGCTTATGCAGTATGTAAAGACAGACCGTGCTTCCATATTTCTTTGATTTGTGACGTGTCACCAAACTGTGACTGTCATGCGGAGAACGATATTCCAATTATTCCAAATGTGGGAATGTTAGCATCATTTGATCCGGTAGCGTTGGATCAGGCTTGTGCAGATTTGTGCAATCAGATGCCGGTTATGCATGGAAGTATTTTGGATGATAATATCAAGGAAATGGGCAATGAGGAACATCATGACCACTTCCATATGACACACCCGGATACCGAATGGGAATCCTGCTTAAATCATGCACAGAAACTGGGCTTAGGAACAAGAGAATACGAACTTGTAAACATTTAAGAAACAGAATTTTTTCTTGAAAAATGTATAAATATATATTACGCTAATATATGGATAAAACTGGGAAAATGTGTAAAAGAGTTTTCAGAAAAAATACCAGAAGGGTAGGAAAAAACAATGGGTTATGATGAGAAGTTTTTTAAAATGAGCGCCAATAAAAAAGCAAGGAATATGTGGTTGTTTACAGCCATTATTTTGTCCGTTGCATATACGATTGAGTTAATTAAAGGCGGTAGAACACCTGCGTATTATACAACATTTATGCTTATCTGCTGGGTGCCATTTGTTTTTGGTGTTATCTTTTTAAAGATAAAAGGAATGGATACGGTATGGTATAAAGAAGTGATTTCTGTAGGATATGGAATCTTTTATGCTTTTACGGTACTAACATCAGATACAAACCTGACATTTGCATATATTTTTCCAGTGATCTGTATGTTGATGTTATATAAAGATACAAATCTGTTTATTCGTATTGGAATTCTGAATGTTTTGCTTATGATAGCCAATTTTATAGTTACCCGTGTGACGGGCAATGCAGAAACTCTTTCTATGGCAGAATTCGAGATTCAGCTGGGTGTTATTGTATTAAGTTATGTTAGTTATATTTTAGCAATTAATCACTTGCATCATTCGGATGGTGCGATGTTAGATTCTGTAAAAGGAAACTTAGACCGCGTTGTTAAGACCGTAGAACAGGTAAAAGAAGCAAGTAACGCAGTAGTAGATGGAGTTACCGTTGTACGTGAACTTTCTGATGAAAATCTGGAAGGTACGAACAATGTTGTAAGAAGTATGGCGGATTTGAACTCCAATAATGAAGTACTTCAGGATAGAACCAATTCTTCTCTTGATATGACCAATAAGATTAATAATCAGGTTGAAAATGTTGCTGGATTGATTGATGAGATGGTAGGTTTGATGAACGAATCGGTAGCACATGCGCAGACCAGTTCGACCCAGCTTGCTGATGTAGTGCGCTCAACGAATGAGATGGAACAACTTTCATCTGAAGTAGAAAAAATCTTAAAGGATTTTAAAGAAGAGTTTGAACGTGTAAAAACAGAAACGGGAACAATCGAAGGAATTACCTCCCAGACCAACCTTCTTGCATTAAATGCTTCTATCGAGGCGGCAAGAGCGGGTGAAGCTGGTAAAGGTTTTGCGGTTGTAGCGGATGAAATCCGTAATTTGAGTATGGGTACACAGAACTCATCCAACCGTATTTTAGAAGCTCTTAGTAACTTGGAAGAAACATCGGATAAGATGACTCAGTCCATTGATAAGACAATTGAACTGATTCATGAAATGCTTGGCAAGATTACGGATGTTAATGAAAGTGTTTCCCGCATCACAGAGGATTCGGTACAGCTTGGTAATAATATCCAGGTAGTAGATTCTGCTATCAAGGAAGTAGAAGATTCTAATAAGAACATGGTTGATAACATGAAGCAGGTAAGCGAAGTCATGGAACTCATGACAAACAGTATTGCCGATGCGGATGAAACAACCAAGGTGATGAGAAGCAAATTTGAGGAGACTTCTAATAACGTTAATAATATCGAAAGTGTCGTAGGTAAGCTGATTGAAGAACTCGGTCAGGGCGGTTTCATGGGAATCCAGGATATTAAACTGGGCATGTTTGTCAGCGTAATCGCAGGTGATAAGCGTGATGGTAAGGAATATAAGGCAACTGTTGAATCGGTTTTAGAAAATGGTGTTATCACAGCTGTTCCTACACGTGATGGAAGTTCATTAGAACCGGTAAAAGGCGGCGAATATCATTTACAGATTATTGTAGATAATGAATTATATAACTGGGATAATGTAATCGTTACATTGACCAAAGACGGAATGTGCAAAGTTTTAGTAGAAGGCAATCCGGTTGTATTAAACCGTCGTAAATACAGACGTATGCCGATTCATTATAACTGTGATATTGCTTCTAAGGCATCCAGTGATATATATGAAGGAAAGATGGTTAACATCAGTGCCAGCGGCTTTGCTTTTTCAACCTATGCTACAGAGATTAAGGGTGCTAAGGGTACGTTGGTAACCCTGGATGTGAAGGACTTCCCAGTAGCAAGCGGTAGAAAACTGGTTGGACATATCATTCGTGTATCGGATAATGAGGGACAGTACATTGTGGGCTGTCGTATGTTAGAAGATAACATGGATATTTATGAATATGTAGAATGCAATTACAAAGGTTAATAAATGTAATTTACCGGTTATGAACCGGATAAAATAAAAGTGAGGACTGAAAAATGAGAGTATATTGTGGAAAAGATTATGCGGAAGCAAGCAAGATTGCAGCAAATTTAATTGCTTCACAGGTGATTATGAAACCGGATTGTGTACTTGGTTTGGCTACAGGATCAACACCAATTGGTACGTATGAATGTTTAGTTGAAAAATATAAAAATGGAGATATTGACTTTTCTAAGGTACATAGCATCAACTTAGATGAATACCGAGGACTTTCACCGGAAAACGATCAGAGTTACCGCTACTTTATGAATGATAATTTATTTAAACATGTAAATATTGATCCGGCAAATACCAATGTGCCGGATGGATTAGAAGCAGATGCAGACGCAGCCTGCAAGAAATATGATGCTATCATCGCACAGTCAGGCGGTATTGATCTTCAGTTATTAGGAATTGGTTATAACGGACATATCGGTTTTAATGAGCCGGCAGATTCCTTTGCTAAGACAACAAACTGTGTAAAATTAACACAGAGTACAATTGACGCTAACGCAAGATTTTTTGCAAATGCAGACGAAGTGCCAAAGGAAGCATATACCATGGGTATTGGTACGATTATGCAGGCTAGATGTGTTTTAGTACTGGCAACAGGTGAAGGAAAGAGCGAAATCGTTAAGAAGAGCTTTTTAGGAGAAGTAACACCTCAGGTTCCAGCATCTATTTTACAGTTCCATCCAAACTTTATCTTGGTTGGAGACAGAGCAGCGCTTCAGAATAATTTTGATGCATATTTATAAGGGTTATTTAATGCTAAAAACACTGATGTTTTTAGGCCAATAAGGTGGCTCGCAAAGCGAGCCGGCTTTGGTTAAACAAGGGTTATACATAGAAAAAAGAAGAAAAGGAATGGTTAACAACATGAAAGCAATGGTACTTGAAAAATTCAAAGAATTATTTGGAGACACAGATGGAGTAAATGTGTATTTTGCACCAGGCCGTGTCAATATGATTGGTGAGCATACCGATTATAATGGCGGACACGTTTTTCCGTGTGCATTATCCATCGGAACTTATGCAGCAGCAAGAAAAAGAAATGATAGCAAATTAAATTTCTATTCTATTAATTTTGAAGAAAGCGGCATTATGGAGTCCGATATTAACGATATTAAGCCGGAAGATGCAGCAGGTTGGACAAATTATCCAAAGGGAGTTATCTGGGCATTTGCAGAAAGAGGAATGAAAGTAGACTGTGGTATGGATTTTGTTATTTACGGCAATATTCCAAATGGTTCTGGTTTATCATCTTCTGCATCTTTAGAAGTATTAACTGGATTTGCACTTCGTGATTTATATGGATTTGATGTAACCAATACAGATTTAGCATTGATGGGACAGTTTTCTGAGAATAACTTTAATGGCATGAATTGTGGTATTATGGATCAGTTCGCTTCTGCTATGGGTAAAAAAGACCATGCAATCTTTTTAAACACAGCAGATTTGTCTTTTGAATATGCTCCTCTTGTATTAGAAGATGCAAAGATTGTTGTTACAAACAGTAATGTAAAACATTCATTAGTAGGTTCTGAATATAATGTAAGAAGAACAGAATGTGAAACTGCATTAAAGGAATTACAGGAAGTAATCGATATCAAAACGCTGGGAGATCTGAGCGAAGAAGAATTTGAAGCAAATAAATCTGCAATTAAAGATGAAGTGCGTGTAAAACGTGCAAAACATGCTGTATATGAAAACCAGCGTACCATCAAAGCGGTAGAAGCATTGAAGAATAATGATATTGAAGCATTTGGCAAATTGATGAATGCTTCTCATGTATCTTTGCGTGATGATTATGCGGTATCCTGCGACGAAATCGACGTGTTAGTGGAAGAAGCATGGAAGATTGACGGAGTGGTTGGTTCCCGTATTACAGGTGGCGGCTTTGGCGGCTGTACAGTAAGCATTGTAAAAAATGATGCAGTAGAAGAATTTAAAGAAAAATTAGGAAAAGCGTATATGGAACGCGTAGGCAAAGAAGCCTCTTTCTATTTAGTAGATATTGGAAATGGTCCATGTAAATTATAAGTAACAAATAGATGACTGCAGCTGATAATTATGTATATAGTTATTGGTTGCAGTTATTGTCCAATAAGGAGATTTTATAGTGGACTGATGTTTGATATAATCTTCGTTGCAAAAAAGTGCATTTTCAACTATAATAGAACAGATAACAAACTATGGTAGGAAACGATAAATGGAAGCATCTGCGAAAGATAAAAAAACGCAGGCTGTAACTTATAATGCAGCGAGAAAAAAACGAGTCAGACGACTGAAAAAAATGATCATTGGCTCCGTTTTAGCAGCAATCGTGATACCCATTGTGGTTAGTGTAATCCTTGCTATACAGGTATATTCTTTAAAAGAACAGCTAAGGGAGGCAGAGGCGGCACGTGATACGCTGATGGAGACCATGGCGGATGGAAGTTTTCATTTAAATGATGAAGAGTTTCCAAAAGAAGAGAATGTGGAGATAGAGCAGCCACAGGAAGTTGTGGTGGATGAGACACATACCAGAAAGGTGTATCTGACATTTGATGACGGACCCAGCGCTAATACGCTCAGAATACTGGAAATTTTGGATCAGTATGATGTAAAAGCTACTTTTTTTGTGACAGGAGAAGAAGCCCAGTCGCATCCCGAACTTTATCAGGCAATCGTGGATGGTGGACATACTTTGGGAATGCATTCGTTTAGTCATAGATATAATGAAATATATGCTTCTTTAGATAATTTTGGAAGCGATTTGCTTCAATTGCAGGAGTATTTAGAAACAACAACACAGGTTACACCGCAGTTTTATCGTTTCCCTGGTGGAAGTAGTAATACGGTAAGTGATGAACCGATGTCCGTATTTTGCGATTATCTGACAGATAATGGAATTACTTATTTTGATTGGAATGTATCGAGTAAGGATGCAACCAATCCAATGCGTTCTGTGGATGAAATTGTGTGGAATTGTACCGCTAATTTGGAGAACTTTGATAATGCGGTGGTTCTGCTTCATGATGCGGCAAATAAAACTTCAACAGTAGATGCTTTGCCAGAAATTATCGTAAAGATTCAGGCAATGGAAAATACAGAGATTTTACCTATCACAGAAGAAACTGTGGTGATTCATCATTAAACAGATAGAAAACGGAGGACAGAAAAATGGGATTTTTTTCGGAATTAAAAGAGGACTTGTCACAGGCAGTAAATGAATTAGTACCGGACGATGAGTTAGAATTAGAAGAAACTGTAGAAGAAGCAGTGGAAGAAACTTCAGCAGCTGAGGCTTTATTAGAAAAAGCAGAAGCTGAATTTGAAGAAGAATTAGTAGCATTGCATCAGGAAACAGTGGTAGAAGAACCAGTGTCTGTTTCACCAGTTTATGAATCTGAACCGATGGAAGATAAAGGTGTAGTTGCATCTAATGAGGTATCTACCATTACAAAAAATATGATTGTAAATGGAGATTTAGAGGCTGACGGTTCTTTAGATTTATTTGGCAGCGTTAACGGTAATATTAAGGTTCTTGGCAAGTTAAATGTAACTGGAAGTATTACAGGTAATTCAGAGGCGGCAGAAGTATATGCCCAGCGTGCAAAGGTAACGGGTGATATCACAAGTTTAGGCAACGTAAAAATTGGTTCGGAGTCTGTAATCCGTGGTAATATTTTTGCAACAAGTGCAGTAATTGCAGGGGCGGTAAAAGGTGACATTGATGTAAAAGGTCCTGTTGTTTTAGATGCATCTGCTATTGTTATGGGTAATATCAAATCCAAATCCGTGCAGATCAATAATGGTGCGGTAATTGAAGGTCTCTGTTCACAGTGTTACGCAGAAGTAAGTCCTTCTAACTTCTTCCGTGATTAATGGATTGTTGGATAAGACGACTGGCAGAGTCTGCTGGCGCTTAGTGCTATTTGTAATAAATAGAATAAACCAGAATAAAGGAGAACTGACGTGAAGCGAATTTTATTAAAGCTGAGTGGTGAAGCTCTTGCAGGAGAGAAAAAGACTGGATTTGATGAAGAAACGGTCCGTAAGGTGGCCCTTCAGGTAAAACAGTTAGTAGACGATGGGATTCAGGTAGGTATCGTAATCGGTGGCGGTAATTTCTGGCGGGGACGTACCAGTGAAAATATTGATCGTACCAAAGCTGACCAGATTGGTATGTTAGCTACAATTATGAATTGTATTTACGTATCTGAGATTTTCCGTTCTGTTGGAATGTTGACTAATATTCTGACACCTTTTGAATGTGGTTCTTTCACAAAACTGTTTTCAAAAGACAGAGCGAATAAATATTTTGAAGCTGGACAAGTAGTCTTTTTTGCAGGTGGAACAGGGCATCCTTATTTTTCGACTGACACAGGCGTTGTACTCCGTGCCATTGAAGTAGAAGCAGATGTTATTTTACTTGCGAAGGCAATTGATGGTGTATACGATTCTGATCCAAAGACCAATCCGGATGCTAAGAAATATGATGTGGTTTCCATTGATGAAGTGGTAGAGAAAAATCTTCAGGTGGTGGATATGACAGCATCCATTTTGGCAAGAGATAACAAGATGCCGATGTGGGTATTTGGTCTGAATGAAGAAAACAGCATTGTAAATACCGTAAAAGGTGAGTTCAAGGGAACGAAGGTAACGGTTTAGTCGAAGGAATATGATTCGATGTAAAAATGTAAATATATAAATAAAGAGAGGGTATAATATGGACGCAAGATTAGAAGTTTATAATGACAAAATGGCAAAGGCTTTATCACATTTAGAAGGAGATTATCAGACAATCCGTGCCGGCCGTGCCAATCCTCATGTATTAGATAAAGTAAAGGTTGATTATTATGGAACACCTACACCAATCCAGCAGGTTGGTAATATTTCCGTTCCAGAACCTCGTATGATTCAGATTGCACCTTGGGAAAAAACATTGATTAAGGACATTGAGAAAGCAATCATGATGTCAGATATTGGAATTACACCTTCTAACGACGGTGCGGTAATCCGCCTTGTTTTCCCGGAATTAACAGAGGAACGCAGAAAAGATCTTGTTAAGGATGTTAAGAAAAAAGGCGAAGATGCAAAGGTTGCAATCCGTAACATCCGTCGTGATGGCAATGATGCTTTCAAAAAACTGGCAAAGGAAGAAGTTTCTGAAGATGAAATCAAAGAATTAACAGACAAACTTCAGAAGATTACAGATCAGTTTATCAAAGATATTGACGCTGCAATTGATGCAAAATCAAAAGAAATCATGACAGTATAATGTCAGGTAAAATATTTCACGGAGAAATGCATGTGAAATATAAATGAAAATAATAGGAGGGGGCAGACGAAAAGGCTTGTCCTCTCTTTATCTCGTTTTATGAGATAAGAAACGTATGTGCAAATGATATTAAAAGAACTCTGATTAGAGCAGGGAAAGGGTATGGTAAAGATATGAATATTCCAAAACATGTGGCAATCATATTGGATGGAAATGGAAGATGGGCAAAACAGCATGGCAAACCAAGAACATTTGGACATGTTCAGGGGGCTAAAGTAGTAGAAGACATGTGTGAGATTACCTATAACATGGGAATTGAGTATTTTACCGTATATGCGTTTTCTACGGAGAACTGGAGCCGTCCTGATGACGAGGTAGCGGCTCTTATGAAACTGCTTCGTAATTATATGGTTAACTGTAAAAAGCGTGCTAATCAGAATAATATGTGTGTCCGTGTAATCGGAGATAAGACAAGATTGGATGCGGATATTCAGGAAAAAATTGCAGATTTGGAAGAAGCAACGAAAAATAATACAGGTCTTCATTTCCAGATTGCAATTAATTATGGTGGCAGGGATGAACTGCGCCGGGCAGTCCAGGAAGTAGCTGGAATGGTAAAAGCAGGCGAGTTACAGCCAGAAGACATTACAGAACAGGTAATTGAAGACCATTTGGATACAAGAGGTCTTCCGTCACCGGATTTACTCATCCGTACCTGTGGCGAGCAGAGAATCTCCAATTTTTTATTATGGCAGAATGCTTATACAGAATTTTATTTTACACCGGTGGCTTGGCCTGATTTTTCAAAGGAAGAATTGGAAAAGGCTATCGAAGCATATAATCAAAGAGATAGAAAATACGGCGGTATTAAGGAGGAATAAGTAGTGTTAACTAGATGTATTAGCGGAGCGGTTTTAGCAGTTATTGCACTTGTCACAATTCTTTCAGGTGGATATGTTTTGGCGGCAACACTGCTTGCGATTTCCTGTATCGCATTCCATGAATTGGCGAAGGTATGTCAGATTCATGGAGAAAAAAAGTTCAACGCATTGGAAATAATAAGTTATATCGCGATTATATTTCTGTATGTCTTAACAGCTGCTACCAGTGATGATATGTTTATCCTCTTATGGGTAATCCTATTCTTTTTGGCAATACTGGGTGTATATGTATTTACATTTCCTAAGTTCCATGCTAGTCAGATTATGGCAACATTTTTCTGTGTATTGTATGCACCACTCATGTTTTCATTTATTTACCGCATACGCATGACAGAGTATGGAATATATCTGGTATGGATGGTATTTGTAAGTTCATGGATTAGTGATACTTTTGCATACTTTACGGGAATGCTCTTAGGAAAGCAAAAATTAGCGCCTGTTTTAAGTCCGAAGAAATCGATTGAAGGCAGTATTGGCGGTGTTGCAGGTTCTGCTTTAGCAGGAGCTTTATTTGGTTATATTTTCTCTACCAAGGTGGGCCAGGAAGTGAATTTGATTGTGGTATGTTCTATTTTAGGAGCACTTGGAAGTGTAATCTCACAGATTGGAGATTTGGCAGCATCCGGTATCAAGCGTAATTATGAGATTAAGGATTATGGTACTCTGATTCCGGGACACGGTGGTATTATGGATCGTTTTGACAGTGTGATTGTAACGGCGCCAATGATTTATTTTCTTGTGTATTACATGATTTAATAACGCGTGTTATTGCGTGAAAGGATATGTTTATGAAGAATATTGCAGTTTTAGGTTCTACTGGTTCTATCGGTACACAGACCTTGGAAATTGTCAGAGAACAGGAAGGCTTAAATGTAGTTGCTTTAGCAGCTGGCACAAATGCAAAGTTAATGGAAGAACAGATCCGTGAATTTCATCCACTGATTGCATGTATGTGGGATGAAGTAGCGGGAAGAATAGTAAAGACAGCTGTGGCTGATACGGATACAAAAGTAGTGTATGGAATGGATGGTCTTTTGGAAATCGCAGCCATGCCTGAATCAGATATTTTGGTAACGGCCATTGTAGGCATGATTGGTATCCGTCCGACCATTGCAGCCATCGAAGCAGGTAAGGATATTGCCCTTGCTAATAAAGAAACTCTCGTTACAGCAGGACATATCATTATGCCGCTGGCAAAGAAGATGGGCGTATCCATTCTGCCAGTAGATAGTGAGCATAGTGCTATTTTTCAGTCCTTACAAGGTCAGGATAAAGAAGGAATTGATAAGATTCTCTTGACGGCTTCCGGTGGACCATTCCGTGGGAAAAAGAAAGAAGAACTGGTGAATATGACAGCAGCGGATGCCTTAAAGCATCCAAACTGGTCCATGGGACGTAAGATTACCATTGATTCCGCTTCTCTTGTCAATAAAGGCTTGGAAGTCATTGAAGCGAAGTGGTTGTTTGATGTGGATTTGGATCAAATTCAGGTATTAATTCAGCCGCAGAGTATTTTACATTCAGCAGTACAGTTTAAGGATGGAGCGGTAATCGGTCAGATGGGTGTGCCGGATATGAAACTGCCAATCCAGTATGCGCTGTTTTATCCAAAACGTCTGCCAATGAAAAATAACACCATTGATTTTTTTGCACTGGCTAATATGACCTTTGAAAAACCGGATATGGATACCTTTGAAGGTTTGTCCATGGCATATGAAGCATCTCGCATCGGTGGAAGTATGCCAACTGTATTTAATGCAGCAAATGAAAGGGCTGTAGCGTTGTTCTTAGATAATAAAATCAAGTTTTTACAGATTTATGAATTGATTCGTGCATCCATGGAGAATCATAAAATGATAGAAAATCCTACCGTTGAACAGATTTTGGAAGCAGAACAGGAATGCTATGAGTTTATTAAATCAAAATTAAATTAATTATAGAGGTGAAAGAGTGACACTTGTATATTTTGTATTGATATTTGGGCTTGTAGTAATTGCCCATGAATTTGGTCATTTTTTACTGGCAAAGGTAAATGGCATCCGGGTAAATGAATTTGCCATTGGTATGGGACCGAAGCTGCTTCATTTTAAGAAAGGCGAAACAGAATATTGTCTTCGTTTACTGCCAATTGGTGGTGCCTGTGTATTTGATGGAGAAGATGACTTGGGTGGCGCTGAGGGCAAGACCTATGACGAAGGCGCTTTCCCAGCAGCCAATGTGTGGGCAAGAATCTCAACGGTTGTAGCAGGGCCATTATTTAATTTTATCCTTGGATTTTTGCTTGCTATGATCGTGGTATGGTTCTGTGGTTCCAGCAAACCTGTGGTGCAGAATGTTATGGAAGGCTATCCGGTAGCAGAAGTTGGCATGCAGTCAGGCGACGTCATTACCCATATGGATGGGGAACGTGTTTACCTGGCTAGTGAAGTACCTCTGTATACTTATCTAAATAAAGATAAACCGATGGAGATTACCTATGAGCGTGAGGGAGAGTCTCATACGGTAACCATCAGCCCGAAATATAACGAAGAAGAAGGCAGATATATGCTTGGTCTCAACGGCTATCAGGAGTATGTGGACTGCCGCAACGGAAATATCTTCAAATATTCTTATTATGAAGTGCGTTACTGCCTGAAATCCACAGTGAAAGCCCTGGAAATGTTAGTTTCCGGTAACGGAAGCAAGGACGATGTATCCGGACCGATTGGTGTGGCACAAATCATTGGAGATGTGTCCGAACAGGCAGCTCCATATGGAATTGGTATTGTGGTGATCAATATGTTAAATATTGCATTGCTTCTCAGTGTGAACTTGGGCGTAATGAATTTATTGCCACTTCCTGCATTGGATGGCGGCCGTCTTGTATTCTTATTGATTGAAGCTATCCGCGGCAAGCCCATCCCACCGGAAAAAGAGGGTATGGTTCACTTCGCTGGCTTTGTAGCCTTGATGATTCTGATGGTATTTGTTATGTATAACGATATTATGAGGTTGATTGGGTAAGGAAAGTAGATTGTAGTATGAGGCTGACTAGATAAGGAAACAGGTCTGTAATAGGAGGCTTATTGGATATGAAGCAGCCTGTAGTATGAGAGTGATTGAATAAGAAACAGCCTGGTTGGGGTGTTCTGGTGGACATTTTAGATTGTTTGGGCGTATTTCTATGAGAAATTTCGCTGAAATTAAGAGGCTTCGATAGGATATTTAGTTTGTTTGGGCATATACAAAAAAATATGTGTATTATGCCCAAAACAAGGTTACATAACACTTAAAAAACTTCGAAAAAGTTTACATAACTGTAAAATTTTAGTTCAAAAGGCATAAAATAGTTTACATAATGCAAATTTTATGGGCATATAGAAAGAAAAAATTTCTATATGCCCAATTTAGTCCAATAAGATGGCTCGCGAAGCGTGGCATTGTTTAGTTTTGGCATATGTGGGTAATCCCAAGTATTTACAAATTTTTAGTAAAATATAGTTTGAATAATTTGGCAAGGTGGCTCTTCTATAAGGCATTCATTCTTTGGCAAAATTCCGTTTCAGATACACCAAGTTCCGCAGCGGCATCTTTGATTGAAATGAGACCTTTTGTCACAAGACTAGCGAGTGTACTTAATGCACCTTGCTTCAAAATCGTATGCGCTTCCGTTTGTAATACATTTCCACCCATAACACTTGATACCTCCTCTATGATGTGATCCCTGCCCGCCGCAAGTTTTCGCAGGACGTGCAGGGACATTTCCATAATATTTCTTTTGGTATATTCGTCAATTTTTCCTTCGAGTTTCACCTGTTCTAGACGTTGCTCAATATCGACATATGTAAGTTTTAATTCTTCAAGTTTCTCCGAATCTTTGGAAATAGAACCAAACTCTTTTTCATAACGGAAAATATAAAAGGGTAGTAGGAAATATAGTCCTTTTTCAAAAATGGTATCTAAATCATACTCCTGTACATCCAGCACAGGAACTTCATAGGAAACATTCCCGCCGGGAGTCTTAATGATATGTTTTAATTTTCGCTTTATCTTTTGTACAGGTGGATCCGAAAAAAGTAATTCATAATATTTAAAACACGTTATATTTGTTTTGTGATATTATTATATACTTTAATATCATAAAAGAC
>CAZHGE010000067.1:0-15693 GCA_964531805.1 uncultured Lachnospiraceae bacterium | reverse complement strand
TCGTTGGTACACAGGCTGTATTTAACGTACTTATGGGTGAAAGATACAAGATGGCTACAAAAGAAACTAAGGCAGTTCTTCGTGGTGAATATGGCCAGACAGTTAAGCCAATGAGCCAGGAAGTTATTGACAAGGTTATCCCAGGTGAAGAAAGAATCACTTGCCGTCCAGCTGACCTTATCGAAAACGAAATGGATAAGTTAGAAGCAGAAATGAGAGAATGGAAGCAGCAGGATGAAGACGTATTATCTTATGCTTTATTCCCACAGGTTGCTACTGATTTCTTCAAATATCGTCAGGCACAGCAGGAAAAAGTGGATATGACACAGGCAGATACAAAGAACGGAGCATATCCTGTATAATCTAAATGTAGATAATATCAAATGATAATAAGAAGAGCTGCACTTCAGTTTGAAGTGTAGCTCTTTTATGTCTAATATAATGTCTTGCTTCGCGAGGCATCATTTGGTGGTGAAAGGGGTATTTGAAAAGATTTCCATATGTTATTTATAAAATTTAAATAACAGGTGTTTGCTAATATTAGAATTGTATGTTAAAATTAGTTTTAACATGTTAACAGATTGAGCAATAGGATTACATTATCTTATTGAATCAGAATTCACAGAGAGAGAAAACATATGGCAAGAAAAATAACAATTACAAAAGATTTTATTGTAAATACTGCTTTTCAGATGGCAAAGCAGGAGGGAATTGAACAGGTAACAGCAAGAAAACTTGCGGCGAAAGCAGAGTGTTCGACACAGCCGATTTTCCGTTCTTATGAAAATATGGAGGAATTGCATTTGGAATTATTCCGCATGGCGAATGCTTTCTTTTCCTTTTATTATGAGAGATTTCCAAAGCATCAGACGGAACCATTTGTAAATCTGGCGTATGCATATATTCAGTTTGCAAAGGAAGAACGTAATCTGTTTAAGTTCTTATTTTTCCCAGAACGTTCTTATGGTAAGTCAACTTATGAGATTTTAAACGGGGAAAAAGGGATTGTAGTTGCGGAATTTGAGAAAGCCAAAAAAGATGGTTGTAAGAATGTTGGTGATTTGTTCACTAAGATGTGGATTTTTGTGCATGGAGCAGCCTGCATGACATTGACAGGTGATTATGACTTGAATGAAAATGAAACGATTAAATTATTAAAAGACACATATCGAGCATTTAAATAAGCAGAGAATGTTAAAATATGGGATGAGAAAGATTTAATTGACAGATGTTTAAAAGAATCTGTCAAATAGAAGCGAGGATACAATGGAACTGGAAAAAGATGTAATACAGATAATAGATGAAAAATTCCCGAAAATGAGTAAGAGCCATAAGGCAATTGCCCGTTTTATCAAGGAGGACTATGACCAGGCTGTTTTTATGACAGCGGCCAAGATTGGTGAAAAACTGTCAATTAGTGAATCGACAGTTGTACGTTTTGCTTCCGGCCTGGGATATGATGGGTATCCGGAATTTCAAAAGAAACTGGCAGAATGGGTAAAGAATAAATTAAATGTAGTACAGAAGGTTAGTTCCAAGTATGGAAAAAGTTCGCAGTCAGAACTTTTGCGTTCTGTATTGACCTCGGATATGGAAAAGATTTCCGATACGCTTCATACGATGGATCCGGTTGCATTTGATGCTGCGGTCAATGTTATTTTGGAAGCGAAGACGATTTATATTGTGGGCATCCGAAGTTGTGAACCTTTGGCGGATTTCCTTAGTTTTTACCTGAATATGATTCGTGGGAATGTGGTACTTCTCCGTACTACCAGTGTGAGTGAGATGTTTGAACAGATGATCCGTATTGATGAAAAAGATGCGGTAATTGGTATCAGCTTCCCGCGTTATTCCATGCGTACGTTAAAGGCCATGGAATTTGCAACAGACCGTAATGCAAAAGTAATTTCGATTACAGATAATGTACATTCTCCTATGTGTTTGTATTCTTCCTGTAACTTGTTTGCAAGAAGTGATATGGTTTCGATTGTAGATTCATTGGTGGCACCACTAAGTGTAATCAATGCATTGGTAGTGGCGTTGTGTCTCCGTGTGCCGGATGAAGTAAAGAAGAATTTGGAGACTTTGGAGACTACATGGAATAATTATCAGGTATACTTAAATGATGAAATCAATTTTATAGATGAAGAACCGATGCTGCATTACCCTCTAACAAGGGAAAGTAGGGAGAATGGCTATGAATAAGAAATGTATCGTGATTGGTGGCGGAGCTGCCGGTATGATGGCGGCGATTGCAGCAGCAGGAAGCGGTATAGATGTAGAATTATTGGAAAAAAATGAGAAGTTAGGGAAAAAGATCTACATTACTGGAAAAGGCAGATGTAATGTCACAAATGACTGTGAACCGGACATCTTTTTTACCAATGTGGTGTCAAATCCTAAGTTTTTATATAGTGCATTTTACACCTTTGATCCAACGCGGATTATGGAATTGTTGCAGGAAAACGGCTGTGCGTTAAAGGTGGAGCGGGGCAACCGTGTATTTCCGGTGTCTGACCATTCCTCAGATGTAATCAAAACACTTCATAAAGCATTGATAGATAAGAAGGTAAAAATATCCCTTCAAACGGAAGTAAAGTCATTGTTGGTCAAAGACAATGTATGCTTTGGAGTGGAATTGAGTAACGGACGCAAAATAGAAGCAGATGCTGTGGTCGTGGCAACGGGGGGAATTTCCTATGCGTCCACGGGCTCTACAGGGGATGGTTACCGTTTTGCTAAGAAGACAGGTCATAAATTAATAGAGACGAAGCCGGCATTGGTTTCGATTGTAGATTCATTGGTGGCACCACTAAGTGTAATCAATGCATTGGTAGTGGCGTTGTGTCTCCGTGTGCCGGATGAAGTAAAGAAGAATTTGGAGACTTTGGAGACTACATGGAATAATTATCAGGTATACTTAAATGATGAAATCAATTTTATAGATGAAGAACCGATGCTGCATTACCCTCTAACAAGGGAAAGTAGGGAGAATGGCTATGAATAAGAAATGTATCGTGATTGGTGGCGGAGCTGCCGGTATGATGGCGGCGATTGCAGCAGCAGGAAGCGGTATAGATGTAGAATTATTGGAAAAAAATGAGAAGTTAGGGAAAAAGATCTACATTACTGGAAAAGGCAGATGTAATGTCACAAATGACTGTGAACCGGACATCTTTTTTACCAATGTGGTGTCAAATCCTAAGTTTTTATATAGTGCATTTTACACCTTTGATCCAACGCGGATTATGGAATTGTTGCAGGAAAACGGCTGTGCGTTAAAGGTGGAGCGGGGCAACCGTGTATTTCCGGTGTCTGACCATTCCTCAGATGTAATCAAAACACTTCATAAAGCATTGATAGATAAGAAGGTAAAAATATCCCTTCAAACGGAAGTAAAGTCATTGTTGGTCAAAGACAATGTATGCTTTGGAGTGGAATTGAGTAACGGACGCAAAATAGAAGCAGATGCTGTGGTCGTGGCAACGGGGGGAATTTCCTATGCGTCCACGGGCTCTACAGGGGATGGTTACCGTTTTGCTAAGAAGACAGGTCATAAATTAATAGAGACGAAGCCGGCATTGGTGCCATTTACGGTAAAAGAAAGCTGGCCGTTATCTTTACAGGGTTTGGCACTGAAAAATGTAGAAGTGACTTTAAAAGATGGTAAGAAGCAGATATATAATGGTTTTGGAGAAATGCTTTTTACCCATTTTGGAATCAGTGGACCGCTTATTTTATCCGCCAGCAGTTATTATGCAAAAAAATTTTATGGTAAAGAAGTGGAACTTTATATTGATTTAAAACCAGCACTTAGTAAAGAACAGCTGGACAAGCGCATCCTGCGTGATTTTGAACAAAAGCAAAACAAGCAGTTTAAAAATGCTTTGGAGGGGTTGCTTCCATCTAAGATGATACCAGTTATGATTCAGTTGACGCAGATCCCGGCAGATAAATTTATCCATGATATTACAAGAGAAGAACGAATGACATTAGTAGATTTGTTAAAGAAACTGCCCATTACCATAACAGGAACAAGACCATTTAACGAAGCCATTATTACCCAGGGCGGAGTTAGTGTGAAAGATATTAATCCATCCACTATGGAATCCAAGATTACAAAGAATCTGTATTTTGCTGGAGAAGTATTGGACCTGGATGCTTTAACGGGTGGTTTTAATTTACAGATTGCATGGTCCTGCGGATATTTGGCAGGAAGTAGTATAAAGGAGGAACTTACAAATGAGTATTAATATTGCAATAGACGGACCAGCAGGTGCAGGTAAAAGCACAATTGCTAAAAAAGTAGCGAAAAACAGAGGCTATATTTATGTGGATACAGGAGCAATGTACCGTGCCATGGCACTTCATATGATCCGTGAAAATATTACGGCAAGTGACACTGCTGCGATTGAAGAAGCCTGTGAACATGCGGATATTTCTATCCGCTATATTGACGGAGAGCAGGTTGTTCTTTTGAATGGAGAAAATGTAAATGGGTATCTACGTACAGAAGAAGTAGGCAATATGGCATCCGCCAGTTCTGTAAATGGAAAAGTACGTGCAAAATTACAGGCTCTCCAGCAGAAATTAGCGACAGAAGCAGATGTAGTCATGGATGGACGTGATATTGGAACCAGTGTTCTTCCAAATGCAGATGTAAAAATCTATTTAACCGCAAGCAGTTTGGTGCGTGCAAAGAGACGTTTTGATGAATTAACTGCAAAAGGCGAAGTGGCAGATTTGGCCAAGATTGAAGCGGACATTATCGAAAGAGACCATAGAGACATGACAAGAGAGTTAAATCCATTAAAGCAGGCAGAGGATGCTGTGCTTGTGGATTCATCTGATATGACAATCGATGAAGTGGTTGCACATTTAGAAGGGATTATTAAGCAGAAGGTAAAATAATATGGAAGTGAAACTGGCAAAAAGTGCAGGATTTTGTTTTGGCGTAAACAAAGCCATGGAAAAAGTATATGAACAGATTGAGCGTTCTGAAGGGAAAAAGATCTACACCTATGGTCCTATTATCCATAATGAAGAAGTGGTAAAAGAACTGGCATCCAAGGGCGTGGAAGTGATAGATTCGCTGGAAGAACTTAAGACAAGGGAAAAAGGAATTTTGATCATCCGTTCCCATGGGGTGGCGAAGGATGTACAGGATCAGATGACTGCGGCTGGGTTTGTGGTAGTAGATGCAACTTGTCCATTTGTAAAGAGAATTCATAAAATCGTTGAAAAAGAGAGTGCACAGGGGCATAAGATTGTGATTGTAGGAAGTCCTATTCATCCTGAGGTAGAAGGAATCAAAGGCTGGTGTGGGGAAGATGTTTCTATCGTGGAAACAACGGAAGAAGCAGAAGCATTTAAGGCTGAAAATAATAAAAAGATTTGTATCGTATCCCAAACGACATTTAACTACAATAAATTTAAAGATATAGTTGAAATTTTTGAAAAAAGAGGTTATGATATTAATGTTGTGAATACTATATGCAATGCTACGCAGGAACGTCAGACAGAAGCCAAAGAGATTGCTGCGCAGGCAGATGCAATGATAGTAATCGGCGGGACTCACAGTTCAAATTCGAAAAAACTATATGAGATATGTAAAGGGGAATGTGAGAACACGCACTTTATACAGACACTGGATGACTTGTATTTAGAGCTGCCTAAATCTGTCCGACTGGTGGGTATTACTGCCGGGGCATCGACCCCAAATAATATTATTGAGGAGGTTCAAAATTATGTCAGACTTAACTTTTGAACAAATGTTAGAAGAATCATTTAAAACAATCCATGCGGGAGAGGTAGTAGAAGGTACTGTTATCGATGTCAAACCGGAAGAAATCGTACTGAATATCGGCTATAAGTCAGATGGTATTTTGACTAGAAACGAATATACAAACGAGCCTAATGTTGACCTTACTACAGTTGCTAAAGTTGGCGACAAGATGGAAGTAAAGGTATTAAAAGTAAATGATGGAGAAGGTCAGGTATCTTTAACATATAAGAGACTTGCAGCAGAAAAAGGTAACAAGAGAATCGAAGAAGCATTTAATACACAGGAGATTTTAACAGCTAAGGTTACTCAGGTATTAGATGGTGGTATCTGTGTTGTAGTAGATGAAGTAAGAATCTTCATTCCTGCAAGCCTTGTTTCAGATGTATACGAGAAAGATCTTTCTAAGTACGCAGGCGAAGAAATCAGCTTCGTAATCACAGAATATAATCCTAAGAGAAGAAGATACATTGGTAATAGAAAAGTTCTCTTAGTAGCAGAAAAAGAAGAAAAACAGAAAGCTCTCTACGAAAAGATTCATGTTGGTGATGTAGTAGAAGGTACTGTTAAGAATATTACAGATTTTGGTGCATTCATCGATCTTGGTGGTGCAGACGGACTTCTCCACATCTCTGAGATGTCTTGGGGACGTGTTGAGAATCCTAAGAAGGTATTCAAAGTTGGCGAAACTGTTACTGTTCTGATCAAAGAAATTGAAAGTAACAAGATTGCACTTTCTATGAAATTTGAAGATGCAAATCCATGGAAGGATTCAGCAGTAAAATATGCAGTTGGCAACGTAGTAATAGGTAAGGTTGCACGTATGACTGACTTTGGTGCGTTCATTGAATTAGAAAACGGAGTAGACGCATTATTACATGTTTCCCAGATTTCAAAAGAACACATCGAAAAACCTGCTGATGTATTAAAGGTAGGGGAAGAAGTGACAGCTAAGGTTGTTGACTTCAATGAAGCAGATAAGAAGATCAGCTTAAGTATCAAAGCAATGTTTGAGCCTGAAAAGACTGAAGAAAAAGTCGATGAAGACGCAGATGTTGTAGATGTAGATATTGAAGCTGTGATTGCACAGGAAAATGATGCAGAATAGGACTGAGATATTATGGCGTATGATTATGAGTATTTCATAAAAGAAGTTGAAAAACTGACACAGATTGACTTAAGTGCCTACAAGCAGAATCAGATGAAGCGTAGAATTGATGCTCTGATTACGAAGCACAAAATTGATGGTTATGAGTCTTATATCAAAACGCTTAAGGTGGACAAAGAAAAGTTCGAAGAATTCGTAGATTATATTACAATCAACGTATCTGAATTTTATCGTAATCCAGAACAGTGGAAGTACTTAACAGAGAAGGTTTTTCCAGGATTAATTAAGGATTTTGGACAAAACTTAAAGATTTGGAGTGCGGCTTGCTCTACAGGAGATGAACCATATTCTCTTGTTATGGCATTGTCAGACTTTGTTCCACTTAATCGTATTCAGATTACCGCTACTGATATTAACTGGCAGGTAATCGAAAAGGCAAAGATTGGTCTTTACTCCGAAAAGAGTATTGCTTCTGTACCGGAAGATAAAAAGAAGAAGTTCTTTACACAAAATGGTAAGTTTTATCAGATTTCCGATGAAGTAAAGAAATGTGTAACCTTTAAGGAACACAATTTATTAAAGGATCCATATCCAAAGGATATGCACTTGATTGTGTGCCGTAATGTATTGATTTACTTTACAGAAGAAGCAAAGGATGAAGTATTCCAGAAATATTATAATACACTTGCAAATAACGGTGTGTTGTTTATCGGAAGCACAGAACAGATTCTTCGTTATAAGGAAATGGGATATAAGAGAATGGATTCATTCTTCTACCAAAAATAAGTTAGTAATTAAGCCCTGCGAGGTAATTCGCAGGGCTTTTTCTACTTCAAGAAGCACAGTGTGTCAGTGATTTGTTTTAATGTAACTGCATCATCATGGACAGAATGTGAGATGTGTAGCGGGAGAAGGCTTCCCGGTTATCCTTGAGAGCATCGTTTAATTCAAAGAAAAGATGCTTGGAATCATATTCGCGCTTAAAGAATGGTTCAAATTCTACATCCCACTGAGGAAGGTATTCTCCATGTTTTCTTGTATAGCAGGTGGCAGCTGTTGCTTGTTCCCTGAATGCTGGATCCACATACATGGAAACAGATTTGTGTACTGCCATATCTTCGTGTGGCAGATAATAATAGTTTTTATAGTCACTGTAATAAAATTTCATTTCCTCGCAGAATACAGGAACTTTAATCATACCGTCCGTATTTCTTCCTGTAAAATAACAGTCATTTCCATGACAGGCAATTGGCTTGGGAAGAGAAGTGGAGAGCGTAAAGTATAAGAGCAGTTCTTTTTGTGTTTTACCAAAAGCATCCTTTGTGGTGTTGGTTTCTACCTTTCTTACAGTCAGTGGTTCGTTAAAAAAGTCCGCATAGGAAAGAATCGGAAGTAGTCGTATCATACCATAGACATCGTCCCTATTGTGTTGAAGTAAAAGATGTAAGGAGTCTTCGTCCGGTTCTTGGCAGAATTTTTTATATACGCGGATTAATTCACCACCACTGTATTCGTCTTCTCGATGGATGCCTAGAAATTCTTCCAGTGTTTTCTGTTTACAGTTGGTCAGACGCAGAAAATGTCTGTATGGAAAAATCCGTTTATAGATATCAATACCGGTCATATCATCAAAAGAAATCGGAATATCATATAATGCGGCACGTTTTTGAATGAAAGGAAGGTCAAACTGGTTTCCATTAAAGTGGATTAGTGTAGAGTAGGAGGAAAGGTGTTTATAAAATGCTTCTAGCAGTTCTTTTTCCTCATCATCTTTTTCACAGAGCCACTGGCGGATCATCCATTCTCCATTTTCAAAAAAACAGCAGCCCATCAGATAAATGGATGCGTGAGCGGCGGAAAGCCCTGTAGTTTCAATATCTACAAAAAGGATGTCTTCTTTTGATCCGATTTTTTCAATGGGATAAGCGGGAGAAAAAGAAGGGATCATATAGTTTTTTATTATCATTTGTGAACTCCTTAGTATGAATTCTTATATTCTTTCTGTACGTCATATCTTAACATAATTCTCAAAAATCCAGTAGTATTTTGTCGTAAAAAATAGTATATTGTAATGGTAATGATAAATGATTATCAATACCAAATTTACAGAAAGAAGGAATAGTGATGGCAAAACTGACATTTACAGGCGGTATCCATACATATGACGGTAAAGAACTGTCAAAGGATAAACCGATTATTGATATTCTGCCAACCGGCGATCTTGTCTATCCATTGTCACAGCATATTGGAGCGCCAGCAGTTCCAATCGTGAAAAAAGGCGATTATGTTTTGACAGGACAGAAGATTGCAGAAGCTGGCGGTTTTGTTTCCGCACCGATCTATGCCACAGTATCAGGTACAGTAAAAGCAATTGAGCCACGCCGCGTTGTGACGGGTGACAGTGTAAACAGTATCGTAATAGAGAATGATGGCAAATATGACGAGGTAACCTATCAGGCAGTAGAATCAGCGGATGAATTAAGCAAAGAAGAGATTATTGAGCGAATTAAAGAAGCGGGTATCGTAGGTATGGGTGGTGCCGGTTTCCCGACACATGTTAAATTGTCTCCGAAGGAACCGGATAAGATTGAATACGTAATTGCAAACTGTGCAGAGTGTGAGCCATACTTGACTTCTGATTATCGTAGAATGATTGAAGAACCTCACAAATTAGTGGAAGGTTTAAAGATTTCCCTGCGTTTGTTTGATAATGCCATGGGCATTTTAGCAGTAGAGGATAATAAGCCAGATTGTATTAAATTGTTAAAAGAGATGACCAAGGATGAAAAACGTATCCTGGTAAAAGAGTTAAAGACAAAATATCCGCAGGGATCAGAGCGTCATTTGATTTATGCGACCACGAAACGTGCGATCAATTCTTCACAGTTACCAGCGGATGCTGGTTGTGTAGTAAATAACGTGGATACGATTGTAGCAATTTATCATGCAGTAATCGAAGGCAAACCATTGATGCAGCGTATCGTTACCATTACAGGTGATGCGATTACCAATCCACAGAATTATCGTGTTCGTATCGGTACGAATTATCATGAATTGATTGATGCAGCTGGTGGTTTTAAGGTAGAACCGGAAAAAATTGTATCCGGTGGACCAATGATGGGATTTGGCTTGTTTAACTTAGATGTGCCAACCACGAAGACTGCGTCAGCACTTTTGTGCCTGAGCAAGGATGAAGTGTCCGCCTCTACACCGAGTGCATGTATTAATTGTGGACTTTGTGCAGAAGTATGTCCGGGACGAGTAGTTCCGAAGATTCTTGCGGACTATGCAGAACATGGACAGGAAGAAGCCTTTGTGAAATGCAATGGTATGGAATGCTGCGAATGTGGATGCTGTTCTTACGTATGTCCTGCAAAACGTAATTTAACACAGTCTATTAAATCCATGCGTAAGACTGTTTTAGGAAAAAGAAAAAAGTAAAGGAGTAATGGCAGAATGAGTGAAGTGAAAAACTTATTAAAAGTTTCCTCCAATCCTCATATCCGTTCAAAGGTAAGCACAAATAAGATAATGTTAGCCGTTATCCTTGCTTTGCTTCCTACAACGGCATTTGGTGTTTGGAATTTTGGATTGAATGCACTATTATTGGTAGTGGTAACCATTGCCTCTACAGTAGCAACAGAAGCAGTATTTGAATGGATTACCAAAAAACCTCTTACCATTAACGATTTTTCGGCAGTGGTAACTGGTTTGTTACTGGCATTGAATCTGCCGCCTAACGCACCATTATGGGTGGGCGTAATTGGTGGTGTATTCGCTATTTTAGTTGTAAAAATGTTATTTGGAGGATTGGGACAGAACTTTATGAATCCTGCACTGGCTGCAAGATGTTTTCTTCTGATTTCTTTCCCTGTAATCATGACAGATTTTTCTTGTGACGCTTACAGCGGTGCAACCCCTCTTGCTGCATTAAAAGCAGGAGAGAGCGTAAATGTGATTGATATGGTGATCGGAAAAACGGCAGGTACCATTGGCGAGACTTCTATGATTGCCATTGTAGTTGGTGCATGTATTTTGATTTTGATGGGAATTATTGATCTGCGTATTCCGGGAAGTTACATTGTGACTTTTGTAATCTTCATCACATTATTTGGAGGACGTGGATTTGATCCTTATTATATCAGTGCGCATTTAGCAGGCGGTGGCCTGATGTTAGGTGCTTTCTTTATGGCAACTGATTACGTAACCAGACCGGTTACGAAATTTGGACAGATTTTATTTGGTATACTGCTTGGTATCTTAACAGGTATCTTCCGTGTCTTTGGTGCGGGTGCAGAAGGTGTATCTTATGCGATTATCATTGGCAACATGTTAGTGCCATTGATTGAAAAGATTACCTATCCAAAAGCCTTTGGTAAAGGAGGCGAACGTCTATGAAAGAAATGTTAAAAAATGCAGGTATTTTGCTTGCTATTACGGTCATTGCCGGATTTATCCTGGGTGCCGTTTATCAGATTACTAAGGGACCAATTGCTGAAGCGGAAGCTGCGGCTGCTATGGAAGCATATAAAGAAGTATTTGCGGATGCTTCTGAGTTTGCAGAGATAGAAGTAAATGCAAATGCACTTACAGATGGCGGTATTACAGGAACAGATATGGATAAAGTAATGGAAGCAAAGGGTCCAGATGGCTCTTTATTAGGTTATGTTTTTGTAATTACCAATCATGAAGGCTATGGCGGAGATATCCAGTTTACACTGGGTGTTACCATGGATGGTACAACGAATGGTATTTCCATTCTTGCTATTTCTGAAACACCGGGTCTTGGTATGGAAGCAGAAAGTGTGTTAAAACCTCAGTTTATGGGTAAAAAAGCAATGCAGTTTGCTTACACCAAAACAGGAGCCGTTTCAGATGATCAGATTGATGCCATCAGTGGTGCAACGATTACAACGGAAGCACTGACAAATGGTGTAAATGCTGGTTTATACTATTTCCAGAATGTATTGGGAGGAGGTATGGCAAATGAATAAGTGTACAGAACGTTTATGGAATGGTCTGGTAAAGGAAAATCCCACGCTGGTTTTAATGCTGGGTATGTGTCCGACACTTGCCGTAACCACTTCTGCTATCAATGGACTTGGTATGGGACTTACGACAACAGTGGTATTAGCACTTAGTAATGTCATAATTTCCCTGCTTCGTAAAGTCATTCCGGATAAGATTCGTATTCCTGCATTTATTGTTATTATCGCATCATTTGTAACAATTATGCAGTTGTTATTACAGGCATATCTGCCTTCTTTATATGCATCATTGGGTATTTACATTCCATTGATCGTAGTAAACTGTATTATTTTAGGTCGTGCAGAGGCATATGCGTATAAGAATCCAGTTCTTCCATCATTCTTTGATGGATTGGGTATGGGCCTGGGTTTTACGATTGCATTGACTTGTATTGGTATGGTTAGAGAATTACTTGGCGGTGGTGAATTATTTGGCATGCAGGTTATGCCGGATGCTTTTACGCCGATCAGCATCTTTAAATTAGCACCGGGTGCCTTCTTTGTTTTGGCAGTACTTACTGCTATTCAGAATAAAGTAAAGATTGAAGGCGCGAAAAAAGGAAAAGATGTCAGCAAGATTCAGTCCGGATGTAGTTCGGATTGTATGAACTGTGCAGATTCCGGATGCAGCAAACGTCTGATTGAAGTAGAAACGAAAGAGGAGGGCAATTAAATGATGGAAACAGTAAAAGATCTCTTGATTATTATGATTAGCTCTTCTTTGGTAAGTAATGTTGTATTAAGCCAGTTTTTAGGGCTTTGTCCTTTCCTTGGTGTATCCAAGAAAGTAGAGACAGCAGCAGGAATGGGTGGCGCTGTTATTTTCGTTATTACTTTAGCAAGTGCAGTGACTGGTTGTATCTATCAATTTTTATTAGAGCCATTTGATCTGGGATACTTACAGACAATTGTATTTATCCTTGTTATTGCGGCATTGGTACAGTTTGTAGAAATGTTTTTAAAACGTTACATGGATGGTTTGTATCAGGCATTGGGGGTATATCTTCCACTGATTACAACCAACTGTGCAGTACTTGGTGTGGCACTTACAAACGTACAGAAAGAATATGGTATTTTATATGGTACCGTAAATGGTTTTGCAACTGCTCTTGGTTTTACGATTGCGATTGTAATTTTAGCAGGGCTTAGAGAAAAAATGGAATGGAATGATATTCCGGAATCCTTTAAAGGAATGCCTCATGTGCTTTTAACTGCCGGTCTTATGGCAATTGCATTTTGCGGCTTTGCCGGATTATTGTAGAAAGGCGGATAGATTATGGCATCAGGAATTATTATGGCAACAGTCGTAATCGGCTGTGTAGGCCTGTTTGTTGGATTATTTCTTGGTATTGCGGTGGCGCTGTTATTTTCGTTATTACTTTAGCAAGTGCAGTGACTGGTTGTATCTATCAATTTTTATTAGAGCCATTTGATCTGGGATACTTACAGACAATTGTATTTATCCTTGTTATTGCGGCATTGGTACAGTTTGTAGAAATGTTTTTAAAACGTTACATGGATGGTTTGTATCAGGCATTGGGGGTATATCTTCCACTGATTACAACCAACTGTGCAGTACTTGGTGTGGCACTTACAAACGTACAGAAAGAATATGGTATTTTATATGGTACCGTAAATGGTTTTGCAACTGCTCTTGGTTTTACGATTGCGATTGTAATTTTAGCAGGGCTTAGAGAAAAAATGGAATGGAATGATATTCCGGAATCCTTTAAAGGAATGCCTCATGTGCTTTTAACTGCCGGTCTTATGGCAATTGCATTTTGCGGCTTTGCCGGATTATTGTAGAAAGGCGGATAGATTATGGCATCAGGAATTATTATGGCAACAGTCGTAATCGGCTGTGTAGGCCTGTTTGTTGGATTATTTCTTGGTATTGCGGCAATCAAATTCCGCGTAGAAGTCAATCCAAAAGAAGAAGAAGTATTGAATGCTTTACCTGGTAATAACTGTGGTGGATGTGGTTTTGCCGGATGTTCTGGTCTGGCGCATGCTATTGCAGAAGGGGAGGCACCGGTAAACGGCTGTCCTGTCGGTGGTGAAGCTGTTGGCGCAGTAATCGCACAGATTATGGGTGTGGAAGCAGAAGCAACTGAAAAAATGGTAGCTTTTGTAAAATGCCAGGGTGACTGCGATAGAACCAGAAAAGATTATGAATATTCAGGTGTGGAAGACTGTGGAATGTTATCTTTTGTTCCAAATGGTGGTCCGAAGTCTTGTAATTATGGATGTCTTGGCTATGGAAACTGTGTGAAAGCATGTGCATTTGATGCAATTCATGTGGTAAATGGTGTAGCAGTAGTGGATAAAGACAAATGTAAGGCCTGTGGTAAATGTATTGAAGCATGTCCAAAGCATTTGATTGAAATGGTTCCATACAAAGCAAAATACTTAGTGGCATGCAGCTCTAAGGATAAGGGACCGGTTGCCATGAAAGCATGTGACACAGCTTGTATCGGTTGTCAACTTTGCGCAAAAAATTGTCCAGCTGAAGCAATCACTGTAACTGATTTTTGCGCATCCATTGATTATTCTAAATGTGTGGATTGTGGTACTTGTTTAGAAAAGTGCCCGAAAAAAGCAATCATTGAAAAGGCATAAAAATGAGACAAACGAATGATTTTGAAGATAACAGTGGTGGACTGCCTATCATTTATATGGCACTTGGTGTTTCATTCTTTATATTCGCTGTATTAGGAATTGTTCTTGCCATGAATAAAAAACCTTCCCGTAATGATAAGCCGGTTCAGGCGTTAGTAAAGGAAAGTATTCAGGAAGAAGAAAGTGCCTCTTATGATTCCGGGTATAAGCGTACTGCGGATGAATTGGATATTTGGGATATGTATCCTACAGATGAAGAAGAATCCGACACAGAAGAAGAAACGACTACAGAAGAAGAAACCACTACAGAAGAGAATTATGATGACGGTAATCATTTTCTTTTAAAATATGCGGATGGGTCGGAGGAATGGCTCAAGATCAATCCACGTTGGGAAAAAAATACCTATGATGTGACTAATATTATTTCCAGTGATGGCAGATTGAAATATTATTCTGACGGAAAAAAAGTTTCCTTTATTGGTGTTGATATTTCCCGTTATCAAAAAGAAGTGGATTTTAAACGGTTAAAAGAGGATGGTATCGATTTTGTTATGATCCGCCTTGGAGCAAGAGGCTATAAGAGCGGTGAATTGCAACTGGATGAATATTTTTTATCGAATATCCAAAAAGCAAAAGAGGCAGATCTGGATATAGGAATTTATTTCTATTCCCAGGCAGTTACGTCTCAAGAGGCATTAGAGGAAGCGACTCTTGTATTGGATAATATTAAAGAGTATGAAATCACATACCCAATTGCATTTGATATGGAATTTGTGGAAAATGATACTTCCCGTGTAGAGACTCTGACAAATGATGAACGAACAACTGTTGCAGCTACATTTTTAAATCATATCAAAGCAGCAGGCTATACGCCGATGTTGTATGGTGATCCGGAGTGGCTGCTCAAGCGGATCGATGTATCTAAGTTTACAGAATCCTGTATTTGGTTATCCGAAGAAACGGATATTCCTACCTATCCATACCGCTATGAGATGTGGCAGTATACGAAGCAGGGACAGGTGGATGGCATCGACGGTTTCGTGGATATTAATATCAGTTTCGTGGACTATTCTGCGAGGTAAAAAAACAGCGCATTGCGCTGTTTCAGACTGTAGACAAAGTCCCGACCTGACCGGTCGGGCTTTTCTATTCCGTGA
>CAZHGE010000066.1:0-15901 GCA_964531805.1 uncultured Lachnospiraceae bacterium | reverse complement strand
CCTCTTCCGTTCTTGGTTAAAAATACCGGTTCTCCAATCACACAATTTTTCAATACCTCATTATAATTTCTTAAATCTGATACCGGTAATATATTTGGCATAAAATCAACTTCCTTTCTTTGAAAAACTACTTTTATCTTACATATATAGTATACGGAAAGGGGCTGTAAAATTCAACGTAAAATTTTACAGCCCCTTTTGGTCCTCTATTCATTTTCTACTATAGCAATCTTGTTGGAATCCACTTTTTTTTCATTACCCTCAGCATCCACACAATAATAATACCCCTCTTCATCAACACGATAATACTCAACTTTATCATCTTGTAATGACAAGTAATCTCTTTTCGATGTAATAGGATTTGTTTTAAACTTGCTTATAAATTTTACCCCCAGCAAGTACTCCATTCCCGAAACATCTATGGAGCATAAATCTTTCGCAATATCGGCTAATTTATCTTTATAGTTATTTTTTATTACAACAACGATTGCAGGTCTCTCATTTCCTTCTGTTCCAAACTTAATCACTTCAGCCTCTGCTACTCCGGGATGCTTTAATACCTGTTCTTCGATGTCGTACATTGCATATGCACTATTATTATTTCTAAAACAATCTGTACTCCTTCCAAAGATTCGATATTTACCATTACTATCTCTTATTGCAATATCACCGGTATTTATCCATCCATCTTCCGTAAATAATACCTTATTCTTCTCTTCTTCAAAATAACCAGCTGTAGCACAAGGAGATTTTTTCTGCAATACTCCTCTTTGATTGTCCGGCAAGATTTCACCGGTACTTTCACTAACAATTCTATACTCTACTCCTGGAACCGGAACAACTTCAACATCTCCATTTTTTGCATATTTTTCTGACACACCGGACATACTTCCTGTCTCTGTCATTCCATAGCCGTTTAATACATATTGGATTCCCAGCCTGTCCGCTGTTTTTCTAAACTTCTCCATTTGCGCGGGCATAATTGCCTCACCACCGACAAATATGTATTTTACATGTTTTAATGAATTATCCTTCAATCCACTTTCATCAAGTGTTGCCACATGACTTGGTGCCACAATAGCTATCTTTGCTTTTGTTTGTTTCAAATCATGCCCGAATGCAAAACGATAATATTTAGGTTTATAAATATTTGTCGCACCTGATATAAGCCCTGCATGCACTCCGTGAATCGCACCCGTTGCATAAAACAACGGAATAAATACTGTATTCCTGTCACCAACCCCAAAATCAAACCACATTTCATCATAGATTGAAGCCATACGCGTTATTCCATCCTCATATAATTTCACACACTTAGGAAATTGGCTTGTTGTTGCTCCGGTCAAAAAATAAGCCGCTATTCTTTTTTCTATGTATGGAAAATCATATTCCTCTTTTACGTCTCGACCTAATTTAGCAAATTCCTGTAGTCGCATTACGTGCATCCCTTTTGGAAAAGAACCATTCCTTTTAGTATACTCATCCAAAAAATCGATACTACTTATCAATTTTTTTTTTGTGACGATATACTTTATAAAAGGATTCATATAGTCTTTTACAGTCGTAATAATTACATTTTTAACCCCGGCCTGATGCAATTTGATAATCATGTCATCATTTAAAAAACCGTCAAATATAAATACTGTTTGCGAATTTAAATCTCGGGTATACTTTTCCGTATAGGCATGCAAAAAACCGGGACCTGTCATATTTACTACTTTATTCGCATCCATTGCACCATAGAAAGCATTTACTGAAGCTATTGTTGATGGCGCGGATATTGTAATTGTATTTTCATTCACCCCATCTATTTGAATAAATGCCTTTTTATAATCCTCTATCATCTGAAATGTCTGCTTATAGGTATACTTATTTCCAAAATACTCGCCTGCAATACCATTCATATTATTTATATTTCTAACCTTTAAATCTTCAACTACTCGTAACTGACCCTTAATCCTATACTCCCTTTCCCATAAAGTTACATTCTACTCTTTTTCCTTTTCTTAAAAGCATAAACCCCTTTGAAATAGTCACTATATACATAGTAACTATTTCAAAGGGATTCGTCAAGAAATTACTTTTCAGATAGTATAAGGTAAGAGGTGAATTTCAATGAATAAGGAAATATATACACTTAATCAATATGGATATATAGAAATAAAACTTAAAGAAATTATGCAAACAAGGGGAATCAGCCGAAATGCTTTAGCCCGTGCTATCAACACACGGTTTGAAGTAATAGATAAATGGTATAACGGACGTATCGAAAAAATAGATGCTGATATTTTGGCAAGAATCTGTTACGTTTTAGACTGCGAACCTTCTGATATTATTATTTATCAAATGAAACAATAAATTTTCACATAAAATCGCCCGGAACCATCGGTTCCGGGCGTTCGCCATTTCAATATATGTTTTCCTACACAATACCCTGTGCGGTCATAGCCTCTGCTACCTTTAAGAAACCTGCAATGTTTGCACCTGCAACGTAGTTGCCTTCCATGCCGTATTTCTTAGCAGCATTGTCTAAGTTGTGGAAAATGTTAACCATGATGTTCTGTAATTTTCCATCAACTTCTTCGAAGGACCAGCTTAATCTTTCAGAGTTCTGGCTCATTTCAAGAGCGGATGTAGCTACACCACCTGCGTTAGCAGCTTTACCAGGAACGAACCATACGCCATTTGACTGTAAGTATTCGGTAGCTTCCATTGTAGTAGGCATGTTAGCACCTTCACATACTGCCATAACGCCGTTAGCTACTAATGCTTTTGCATCTTCAAGATGTAATTCATTCTGAGTAGCACATGGAAGAGCGATGTCTACCTTAACAGACCATACTGAAGGAGCGCCTTCTTTTTTCTCTGTATACTGTGCGCTTGGTCTTGCAGCTGCATATTCTGTAAGACGGGCACGTTTTACTTCTTTTACTTCACGAAGTAATTCTACATCAATTCCTTCTGGATCATAAATCCAACCTGTAGAGTCTGAACATGTAACAGGCTTAGCACCTAACTGCTGTGCTTTCTGGATAGCGTAGATAGCTACGTTACCAGCGCCGGATACTGCAACTGTCTTACCAGCAATGTCAGAACCATTGCATTTTAACATTTCTGCTGTTATGTATAATAAACCGTATCCTGTAGCCTGTGTTCTTGCCAAAGATCCACCGTAAGATAATCCCTTACCTGTTAAAACACCTTCATAGATGTTGCGGATCTTCTTGTACTGACCATACATATAACCGATTTCTCTTGCACCTGTTCCGATATCACCAGCTGGAACGTCTGTATCAGCACCGATATGTCTGTAAAGTTCATTCATAAAACTCTGGCAGAATGCCATGATTTCTCTATCTGATTTACCCTTAGGATCGAAGTCAGAACCACCTTTACCACCACCAATTGGAAGTCCTGTTAAAGAGTTCTTAAAGATCTGTTCAAAACCTAAGAATTTGATGATACCGATGTTTACGGAAGGATGAAGTCTGATACCTCCCTTGTAAGGTCCGATTGCACTATTAAACTGTACACGATAACCTGTGTTTACCTGAACCTGTCCTTTATCATCCACCCAAGGTACACGGAAAATGATCTGTCTTTCAGGATTTACAATTCTCTCTAAAAGAGCATCTCTTCTGTAAGCATCTTCGTTTGCTTCGATTACAACACGAAGAGATTCCAATACTTCCTTTACTGCCTGATGGAACTCTGGCTGTGCAGGGTTTTTCTCAACTACCATACTAATGACTTCATCAACGTAAGACATATTTTTATCCTCCTAAAAAAGATTTACAAAATTATACACAAAAAGCATGGTAAAAACTGCTTTACCATGCCAGACATCTTTGTCTTTTGGTATTGTACAACAAAGACTTTTATAATGCAATACTTTTCTGTGATAAAGTTTGAAAGAAATTGTATACACTTATACATTTTACACCATCTCACATCACACTTCGTCTTATTGGACAAAAAAGCTGCCCACCTTTCGGTAAGCAGCCCTATGTACTACTCTAAAAACTCAGATTTTACAAATCCTTTTTTACCTTTATATTTTACTTCAGTCCAGCCATCCGCACGTTTCATTACGACTTCTAACTCTTCTCCCGGATAGCATACACCCAGCTTGTCCGCTGATGTGCTTGCATCCGCACGAACATTGATAGTATCCGTTACAGTGGCAGTTCCCTCTGTTGGTGAATTAGCAGCCGCTTCTTCTGCTGACTCTTCCCCCTCCTCATTATCATCACTTTCCACTATGTCTTCTGATACAACCTCTAAGAATTCTGTCTTAATAAAAGCTTCTTTGCCTTCAAACAAAATCTTAGACCAACCGTTTCCTTTTTCTTCTAATAAAGTATACTCTTCGCCAAGTTGTGCCTTACCTACTTTATCAGCCGTTGCACTATCAGAACTGCGGACATTAACAACATCTGTAGTGCGGACTGTTTTGATTACCGTTTCATTATTTTCCTCAGTCTCTGCTTCTGCCAGTTCTTCTTCAGTTTCTGCTTCCGTAGTCTCTGCTGTTTCACTTACAGCCGCTTCAGCTGCGGCTGCTTCCTCTGCTTCACGTTTTGCCAATTCTTCTCCTACTGCTGCAGTTAAAATATCAGGGAGTTCAGCAAGGAATTCGCTCAGTTCTGTATCTACAGATTTTAATTCATTATATTTTACCTGAACAGTGTTTACTAGATCTACTACATCATCCTGTGCAGAAATCATCTCACAATATGCAATAATCTTATCATCCTGTGTTTCTCCATTGATATAGTATGCGCCTGATTCATTTTTACACAGATAAAGTGCATTCATACCTGGAGTCAGATTTTCAAAATCCACTAATTTTACTTCATAATAAGCATAAACAATATAAGAATCTTCCAATGGTCCTTTTTTTGTATAACAGGTAACCGTTGGATAACTCTCTACATACTCACTTTTTTTCACAATCTTGATTTCTTCTTTTTCATCTAAACCCGTCATGATTGTGCGAAGTGTGGTAATATCCCCATCAGCCATTGCCTGATAATACTGCTTCACTACATTGTTAACTTCCGGATGCGCATTTTCTTCCAGTGGTTCATCCGGAACAACCAAAGTTTCCTCTTCTGTACTGCTCTCTGTTTCAATAACCGCAGCTGCTGCTTCACTGTTATTTGTATTTTTACCAATTATAGTACTAACTACAATCGCCACAATAACAAGTGCAACAAATACCAAAATAGAAACTGCAATCATACGATTTTCTTTGATCAAACCACCGATATCCTTACACCATTCTATTAAAGAATGGATTCTTTCTTTGATCGATTTCTTTTTCTCCAAAACTATACCTGACCTTTCATTCTTCTAATTTAAAGAATCAAATTTCCCTAATCCTCATAAATGTATCCTAGAATTTTCCTATGATGAAAAAAAGCGTAACCAAATGCACCCGACAGGAATCGAACCTGCATTAAAGGCGTCGGAGGCCTCCGTTCTATCCATTAGACTACAGGTGCAAATATTACAAATTTGTTACGCCAGTGGTTATCATATCACAGAATACGCTTATTGTCCAGTAACAAAGGGGATTTCTAATTGTTACCAACCTCATCCCCTTGTTTACTATTCACATATCTGACTCTAAAAGGGAAGCATTATTTTAGTGAAATGCCATCATTTACATTCATTCCCACGGTATGGAATCAATGGTAATGCAATCAGTCTCCTTTCCTTACAATCATATCGATAAGCATGATTGGATAGAATCTCTTCCCTTGCAAGTTGTTCATGGTTAATCTCATCTACCATACGGGATAAATCTTCTTCATCCCTTCCTCTGCTTTTGGGTACAATAATCACTTCATGAATGGAACTTGGCAGAACATAAAAGTCCTGATCTAAAATCTTGGCAATTTTGTCAAGCTGTCCCTCATATAAAAGACTTGCAGCGCCATTAATGCGTTGCGTATTCGTCAACACAAACATAGGCAGTTCCACATCCAGTAGATTGACTGGATCTCTGTATAATTCTTTTAATACAACGGACATATTCATAAAATCAACGGGATATAAATGTGGCATATTCCTCATGGCATCCTGGATCAATTGTTCGTCATCTATCTCCCACATTTCCATATGCTCTTTTTTTATTAAAATGGAACCATGACCGATCCGTTTATCTTTGATATCACAATAACATACAATTGCCAGATCCAAATACTTTTTGTGCGGAACCTGCTCCAGCAATTCCCGATTCATCTCATAATGAAGCAGTTTAAATCCCAGCCTTACTCTTACCTTTTCATACTCGGAAAAGAACTGAATATCAAAATCTCCCTCCACAGAAGCCTTTTCATATTCCTTTAAAAATAAGGTTACGACATCCTCAAAGGTAGTTCCGTCTTCATACATACGGAAAAATTTATCTAAATAAATGGTCGGCATGATATTACCACTCTCGCTGGTAATGGTGATTCCTCTCAGTATCACCCCGTTAACTTTTCGAACAGTCTGCAAATGAACGGTACTGCCTTCCCTGCTTTTTTTCTTTAGTGCATTTTGCATATTGATGCAGAATTTTTCATAAGATGTTGTATAAGATGTGTTTGTCATAGAATCGCTCCTTTTCGTGAAAAATAAATAGTTATCAACCGCCATCTACTTGGCGTCATTTTACGGAGCTTCTTCTTTTTTTAATACAAATGGATTCCTTATACCATTTCTCCATTTGCCAAAAGAAAAAGCAGCGAAATCAATTCGCTGCCTTACAAATTCTAATGATAGATTATACTCTGGAGAGGTATTCACCTGTACGAGTATCGATTTTGATTGTATCACCCTGATCTACAAATAAAGGAACCATAACCTTAGCACCTGTTTCTACGATAGCTGGCTTTGTAGCACCTGTTGCTGTATCGCCTTTGAAACCTGGCTCTGTTTCTGTGATTACTAATTCTACAAATAAAGGTGGTTCTACTGCAAATACGTTACCATTGTGTGAACATACTTTACACATTTCGTTTTCTTTAACGAATGTTAAAGCATCACCGATTGCATCCTGTGCAAGTGCAATCTGATCATATGTTTCAACGTCCATGAAGTAGAATAAATCTCCATCGCTGTAAAGATACTGCATATCTTTTCTATCAATACGTGCCTGTGGGCATTTTTCTGTAGGACGGAATGTTTTTTCTACAACACCGCCACTCTTGATGTTTTTCAGCTTTGTTCTAACGAAAGCTGCGCCCTTTCCCGGTTTTACATGCTGGAATTCAATAATCTGAAAAATATTTCCTTCTAATTCTATGGTAACACCATTTCTGAAATCACCTGCAGAAATCATAATAAATCCTCCTAAAATTGTTCACGTTATAATTCTTTAACAGTTTACATGATAATCTTCTATATTTCAACACTTTTTTATAGAAATATCCTAAATTTGGAAGGCACCTTACCTGTCCAAAGAAACAAGATAATCCAATGCCATTACATATCCCGGAAGGCCTTCTCCAAAGATCTGTTTATCACAAACCGGAGCTGTCACAGAAATCTTACGGAACTCTTCACGATTCTGAATATCCGTAATATGCACTTCTACCTTAGGCACTTCTATGCTTGCCAGCGCATCCCGGATGGCATAACTATAATGAGTATAGGCACCCGGATTGATAATAATACCTTCGGTTCCGTCAAAATACGCATCCTGAATCCGGTCGATGATAGCGCCCTCGTGATTGCTTTGGAAACATTCGATTTTACAATCACGCTTCGTACCTTCTTCTTCCATCATTTTCACTAAGTACGGATAATCCTGTTTTCCATATAAATCTGGTTCACGGATTCCTAAAAAATTTAAATTTGGTCCATTGATTACTAAAATCCTCATCTACCTTCTCTGCCTTCCTAATTACTGATGCGGCTTATCCTTTCCACAAATTTCTATAATATCTTCTACTATTTCCTCAAAAGAACGCTCATTGACATCAACAATATGAGTTGCAGCATCCTCATAATAGGACTTTCTGGCACTCATCAGATCTATTATTCTTCCACGGGGATTTTTATCCTGTAAAAGGGGTCTTGTTGTATCATTACGAAGTCTTCTATATACAACATCCGGCGATACCTGCAACAAAATCACATTGCCTAATTCCTTTAACAGACCTCGGTTTACTTCCCGGATTGGAAGACCGCCTCCAACCGAAAGCACAAATCCATCTCCCTGCTTCTCTAATAAGCTCTTAAGGCATTCTATTTCCATTTCCCGAAAAGCCGCTTCTCCATCCGTTGCAAAAATATCACTGATAGTACGCTGTTGCTGTCTTTCAATGAGTTCATCCGTATCTAAAAATTCACATTCCAATGTTTGAGACAAGCGCTTACCAACACTGGTCTTGCCACAACCCATAAATCCGATCAAAATAATGTTTTTCATTTGTTCTTTCCTTTTATAATTTACCAAGCAATGCCTGATATGCTTTTTCTACTACCATTTCCGGCACTGTAACCTGATTCCACATTTCATATGCCGCCACACCCTGATATAAAAGCATTTTTAAACCATTGTATGCCGGTACCCCCTGTTGTAGCGCCAAACGCATAAACATAGTTTTCTGAGGGGTATAAATCAGATCATATACCACTGCTGCCTTCTTAAAAAAAGCCTCATCCATAATAGGAGATTCCTCTGTTTTGGGATACAGTCCAACTTTTGTCGCCTGTAATACCAAATACCCCGCCCCTTCTATGGAATCGTATTCTGTAATGGATTTTGCTTCGATTGCGGTAAAATCTGTTTTTTCTTTTACTTCCTCAGCTATACGCACTGCCTTTTCCGCAGTCCGGTTTAAAATTACTACACTTTCTGCTCCATTAAAAGCACACATAAATGCGGCCGCTCTTGCAGCACCACCCGCTCCTACAATTATCACACTGCTGCCTTTTACTTCGATTCCTTCACTTAATATAGCTCGGTATAATCCCGGCAAATCCGTATTATATCCCTTAAAACCATTATCGGTACGCACAAGTGTATTCACTGCACCAATAATTTCTGCTTCTTTATCAATATCTACAAGATAAGGAATCGCATCACTCTTATATGGAACCGTAATATTCATTCCCTGTATTCCCAGTGCATATGCACCCTTTATGGCTGCCTCAATATCCTCGGCAACTGGAAATGGTACATATACCATATTTTCTCCCATACACTCTGCGATGGTATTATGGATAACCGGAGATAAAGTATGCTCCACCGGATTTCCGATTAATCCCATTA
This sequence comes from uncultured Lachnospiraceae bacterium, assembly GCA_964531805.1. Taxonomy (GTDB): domain Bacteria; phylum Bacillota; class Clostridia; order Lachnospirales; family Lachnospiraceae; genus RGIG8767. The sequence continues at coordinate 6,630 of CAZHGE010000066.1, read as the reverse complement.
ACTTTGTCTTTCCATTAATCTCCATAAAGTCTTCTTTCACTCCCATTGTCCATACATTTTCCATGAAATTCAAAATTTTACCGACGAACCATGGAATGCTCTTTTAAATAGGATCTCAGCACAATTGCTTCCAATTTCCTTTTTAATACAATCTGAATCTCTTCCTTTGGATTCATGGGCTTAACTAATAATGCTTTGATCCTTGCATTTTTAGCCCCCCAAATATCTGTAAACAACTGATCTCCCACAAATAAGGTATTAGATGTATCCGTCTTCATTAACTCCATCGCTTTACGGTAATTATCGGGCGACGGCTTTCCTGCCTTCCAAATCATATGCGTTCCAATAGGCTCATTAAACATTGCCACTCTTGGTTCTTTGTTATTTGATAACAATACACTGTCAAATCCTATCTCTTTTAACATTTTAAACAGAGCAATACTTCTTTCATCTGCCGGAGCACCATGGGGAACTAATGTATTATCAATGTCAAAAATAACTCCCCTGTATCCGTCCTTATAATACTTCTCAAAATCAATAATATATGTAGATTCGTAATAAACATCTGGATAAAAACGTTCTAACATTTGGATCTCCTCTTTGTTTTCTACCTGTTACTATATCACACCTTCTGCACTTTACGAAGTTTTTTTTGCCGGAAAATATAACAACGCCGTCTGATCACGATCAAACGGCGTATCCATTATCCTTTTTTAACTAACTGATTATATTTGGCTGTGAAAAATAATTTTACAAAGGTAGCAATAACCATCAAAATAATATCCCACTCTGCAATACGAAAAGCCACTCCGCTGGCTGTTGCAAACCATGATGCACCACCCCAGAATTTATCTCCAAAATATAAAAACAGTAATAATAACACTCCTACAAACAGAAAGATTAAACGAAATCCATTGGCAGTTTCAATCTTTCTAATCATATTATCAAGTTGTTCTTTCTTTTCATTTGTTCCCATAGCAAATCCTAACGGCAAAGTACCGCATCCTTATTTTGATATTACCTTTTTTAGTTCATCCATAAAGGTATTGATGTCTTTAAATTCACGATAAACAGATGCAAAACGCACGTAAGCAACCGCTTCTAAATCCTTGAGTTTATTCATAACAAGCTCACCAATCACATCACTTGGAATCTCTTTTTCTTCCATATTAAAAATCTCGGTTTCCACCTCATCAATCAACTGATTAATCTGATTGGCACTAATTGGACGTTTATGACATGCACGTAAAACACCCGCTTCGATCTTAGAACGATCGTATGTCTCACGGTTATTGTCTTTCTTAATAATTATAAGCGGAATGGTTTCAATCTTTTCATAAGTTGTGAAACGCTTTCCACATTCATCACACACTCTTCTACGTCTGATAGAATTGTTTTCCTCTGCCGGACGTGAATCGATTACTCTTGTATTTTCATGGCTGCAAAATGGACATTTCATATCCCACACCCCCATTTTCGTATTCCATACTATTATATTGGATATGGAACTTTATGTCAACTGGATTCTGTATCCTGCAGGATATGCCCCACGCCTTCACCCACTATACATCCACTATAATAATATCTGGTCCGAATTGACAGACGTCCTTAAAACATATGGCACACTCTGGCTCATTTAATAAATTAGGAAACCATTTACATTTATTCGAAACAAATATTTTTTTAATGCAGCCTGAACATGGGTCAAATTCTACGTCTGTTACAAATCCTATTTTATTACAGCATTTTACGCTGATCACTTCTTTTCTTTTTAACTCTGAAAAAAGCATGGCAGTTCCGTTTTTGTTTCATTATATGTCGTCATCCCGCAAATAATTCCGCATAATGCGCAGGGCATTTTTCTCCAAGCGGCTGACCTGGGCCTGGGAAATGTCAATCAGTTCTGCCACTTCCATCTGTGTTTTTCCTTCAAAGAAGCGCAAACTAATGATTTCCTTTTCTCTAGCACTCAGTTTTTTCATAGCCTCGCAAAGGGAGATATTTTCCACCCATAATTCTTCTCTGCTTTTTTTATCACTGACCTGATCCATCACATAAAGAGTATCTCCGCCGTCCGTATATACCGGTTCATATAAACTCATAGGACTCTGAATCGCATCCAGAGCATACATAATATCCTCTGATGAGATTCCAATCTCTTCTGCAATTTCATTGATGGACGGCTCCTTTGCATTTTGTCTTGTCATATACTCTCTTGCATAAATAGCTTTGTATGCCGTATCTTTTAAGGATCTGCTCACACGGATACTGCCTGCATCGCGCAAATATCGTCTGACTTCCCCCTGTATCATAGGCACCGCATAGGTAGAAAATTTTACCATCATAGCCGTATTAAAATTATCAATTGCTTTGATCAGACCAATGCACCCAATCTGAAACAGATCATCTATATTTTCATTGCTGTTTGCAAAGCGGCGGATTACGCTCAAAACAAGACGCAGATTGCCTTCGATATACTGCTGTCTTGCTTCTTCATCTCCTTGTCTGATACGGGTAAAAAAAGCTTCCTGCTCTGATGATTTCAGAAGCGGAAGCTTTGCTGTATTTACTCCACATATTTCTACTTTGCCCTGTGCCATTTTTCAATCCTCCTAATTGCTTTTCGCTATTAAGAGAATGTCCTAAAATCAGGTAATTTATTCATTATATTCCGAATTGGACGATATAAAACAAACATCAAAATAAAGTTTGCTGCTCCATGCAGCATATCCCATGGAATACCGGCTACCCACCATGTAAATCCTGCATACAGACCACCTAAAATACCATCTTCTGTCGTTCCCATTACCACGTAGGGAATGGCACAAAAAAATCCAAACAACAGTCCAAATGTACCGGATAAGAGGCTGAATGTCCACACGGAATCACTGTTTTTAAATCTTCTGGTGATGAGTGCCAATGCCGGCCACATATACAAATACATAATCCACCAGATATGAATTCCAAACATAGCTCCCTCAATGAGAATAAACACCGGAATCATATAAAATACTTTATTTCCAAAATAAAGCGTAAACATGATCATCCAAAAGGTCGTTAATTCAATATTAGGAAGCCCCATCATTACCACTTTACATACTTCAATCACCGCCACCATCATTCCGATCAGGGCAACATCCTTGATGGTAAGCGGTGCATTCTTTTTTTTGCCGCTCATTACTGTACAAAATCCGTTGTGTATACGATTTTGAAGGCATCACCATCTAAAACCGGCTGTGCATCAATCCCGTAATTGCAGTATCCATCATTTACATAGAAACTCCAATAGGAACCATCCACACTGTAATCAGCTGTTTCGCCATTTACAGTACTAACCATAATACCAAATTCACCTTCTGTTCCTTCAAAAGTAAGACCCTCTGCTTCTTCCATCGCCTGTTTTAAATATTCAGCATCAGTTGACATCTCATAAACAGTAGATTCTGCTGCCTTATTTACTACCTCAATCGTAATATCCTTGCTTCCCGCTACTGGCTTAGCACCAAATACACTATAAACCACTGCTAAAACAGCAAATAGTGCCACCAGGCATCCAATACCAATGCCAATTTTCAATTTAGAGTTCTTTTGTTTTTCTGTCATGTTTTTTTCTCCTTTTTGCTTTCCGTTTATTTACGTCAAAAAAAGCATTTTCACGGAGTTCTTTTATCCATCTGACAAATCCATTCTATCCATGTGATTTGCCATAATGAAAAAAGACCTCTTACCAAATGGTAAAAGGTCTGCAATGCATTTTGTAATACAAAAGGATGGTATAACGCTTTTACACGTTATCCCTTGTATGTACGAACCAATTACTCGTGGCCATATGTACCATAGCAGGCAGGTCTTCTGACTTAAGGATCATTACCTGTTTTTTAGTCTTCCCGGTTTTGCCAGTGACTTTTCCAATTATTCCTTTATCAAATATCCAGTCATGAATTCTGGATCTCACAAAGTTTACCCTATAATTGGCAAAAACAGATTCCTCTATTACAGCGACGAGTTCGTATGGGATTTACACCCATTTCCCTTTTCACCAGATCTAAAAATCTGACACCTGTTATGTTCGCTATTTTTTTGACGCAGGCAAAGTGTAACATACTTTCTTAGCTGACACAACCCTTTATTTCTTTTTTCAGACGCTTCATAATCTTCTTTTCCAGTCTGGAAATATAGGATTGGGAAATTCCCAAAAGAGTGGCCACTTCTTTTTGTGTCATTTCTTCTCCATTTTTATTATTCAAACCAAAACGCAGGTTGATAATAGTTCTTTCCCTATCGGACAATTTCTCAATTGCCTTTCCCAACAGATTGCGTTCCACCTCATTTTCCAGATCACGGTAAATGACATCTTCCTCTGTTCCTAAAATATCAGATAAAAGCAGTTCATTACCATCCCAGTCCACATTTAACGGCTCATCAATGGACACTTCTAACTTGGTTTTATTATTTCTGCGCAAATACATTAAAATCTCATTTTCAATACATCTGGATGCATAGGTTGCCAGTTTGATATTTTTTTCTGGATTATATGTGTTTACAGATTTGATCAATCCTATGGTTCCAATGGAGATTAAGTCCTCCACTCCCACTCCTGTATTATCAAATTTCTTTGCTATGTATACTACTAAACGCAGATTATGCTCAATCAGAGTTGCTCTGGCATCTGAATCTTCTTCAGTAACCAAACTCTGTATCATTTCAGACTCCTTATCTGGAGAAAGTGGTGGTGGTAAGACCTCAGTCCCTCCAATATAATGGATATCTCCTTGTTTCATCATAAACAGCCCTGTTTCACGCTGTGTAAATTTCATCTGCATTTTACCAGGCAGCGACACTTTTAGTATCATTTACATTCACTCCTTCTCTCAGTAATTCTGGTTGCAAGATCATTTGATAAGAACCATTACCACTCACAGGCACTTCACTGATTCCTATCATCGGTTTTTCAATGATGACCTTCCTTTCGTCTGTATCGATGATCAGACGGTCCATTTCATACCCACATAAAATCCCCTTTTCTTTTCCCACACTATGATAAGGAATAATGCGGAATTTTTGTGGTTGAAACTCCTTTCGTCCTCCCTCCTTTGCCTCGTTTTCTTCAAACACATTCTTTCCTACAAGGCATACGGGTTTTTTACTAATAGGTTCTATGAGCCCATTCCCCGTATCCAGTAACGCAAGCATACGAATTTCCATATTTTCATCTATCAGTGTTACCGGATAAAGCAGTTTCTGCCTTTTTTGAAAGACTCTTCTTATTACTATTCTGCCGCCAATTGAAAAAAGCAGCGAAAGTGCAGCAATTTTAATCAAGGATGCTTCTCGCATCCAATTCCATTTCTGTAAAAGTCCTATTCCTCCACCCAGCACTACTGCTGTCACACACTCGACCAGTATGACCCTGCCACATCCTTTTCTTTTTTTGAAAAGGATACGTAAACTAAGCAGCAATGCTGAAATGGAACCTGCTAAAAGCCGATACCACATAGGAATCTGTAAAAATAGAGACAAACAGATAATAAATGCGCCCAGCAGAGAAGCACAAAGCAGTCTTTTTTGTGTGACAGAACAAGAAAGTACAGCTGCTGTTATGCTCCAAATACTATATAAAAAAATGAGGTTAATCAGGAAAAAAGGTTCCATATAGATTTGATAGATTTTCCTCACCTCCTGCACAAGTACAGTATACGAAGTGAGAGAAAAAGAATTTGTCAAAAGAACGAGCATTTTTCTGCATTTACATTTGGAAATTACGACGTGAAACGACATGGATAATAAGCCAGACAGGGGAATCTGCTTGCAACCTCACGCTTCGCTAGTTGTCTGCGCAGATTCCCCTGTCTGGCCTCTATTCAATCCTCTTTTTTTTCCAAATTACCAAATGTAAATCCCATAAAAAAAGTCGATGCAATTGCATCGACTTTTTGAAATCTTATTTTTTCTGAAGGAATTCAGGAATTTTTAACTGGTTTTCTTCTACTTTGCTCTTGATGTCTGTTGGACGCTGAATACTTACCGGACGTACCACTTCACGCTGTGCAGTAGTTGTAGTTGCTGCCCCAACCTTAGGAGTTACAACAGTTCTTGCACCAACCATAGGTCCTTTACCAAAACTTCCCAGCGCGCCCGGTCTGTTTGGCATTGCATTATCATCAAGACCAGTAGCAATAACTGTAATCTTACATGTATCTGGCTGTGAATCATCGTACATAGCACCAAAGATGATATTGATATCTTCGCCAGCAATCTGCTGTACATAGTTAGCAGCATCATCAGCATCGTACATAGAAATATCACCGGATACGTTGATAATAACATCGGTAGCACCCTTAATAGTAGTCTCTAATAATGGAGATTCCACTGCCATCTTGATTGCTTCGATTGCCTTATCATCACCCTTACCAGCACCAATACCGATATGAGCAACACCTTTGCCACGCATAACCGTCTGAACATCTGCAAAGTCTAAGTTGATAACTGCAGGTACATTAATTAAGTCGGTAATACCCTGTACTGCCTGCTGTAATACTTCGTCTGCCTTCTTAAGTGCTTCCGGCATTGTTGTTCTACGATCTACGATTTCTAATAATTTATCATTCGGAATTACAATTAATGTATCAA
>CAZHGE010000065.1:0-15921 GCA_964531805.1 uncultured Lachnospiraceae bacterium | reverse complement strand
CTTTTGATGAAGTACCTACTACATTGCAGATGTTAAAGGACGGGGTTATCTCAGTGACCATAGGACAGCAGCCTTTCAGGCAGGGATTTAAAGCATTGGATGTTTTGTTTGAACATTTGACATCGGGAGAAGTGCCGGATGCGTCTTCCTGTATCATTGAATTGACCATGAAGATAAAAGAAAATTTTTGAAAAATGGTAAATACCGGAAATATTCTTTGCCTTATAGTAAGAAACTTGTTATACTAAAACGGTATGGCCCAATTTGGGCCGCTGAGTTTCAGGTTAGGGAATAAGTTTTTTTGAGGCGGGATTGCTATGGAATTAAAAGAAAAGAAAGTAATTAAAAGAAAGAAATATAGACGCAGACGGATTAATCGCAATGTGGAACTGGCTGTTAAGATAGGCTTGTTTTTTGCTTGTGTGGCAGCCGGTATTGTTGGATTGTTTTTTTATTTTGGAAAAGAAGATGTAAAATTGTCAGAATTGACAAAGATATCCTTGGTTGGATATGACTCCGAGGGATGGATCAAAGCAGAATTAGATGGTGCTGAGGTTATGGCAGAGGTTCCGCAGGTGCAGAAACTGCTGGATACGGTGGAAATGGAATTTTCCATGGAGGAGCATCTTTCAAATGGGGATACTGTAGAAATTACTTATACATATGATGAAGAGCTGGCAGAGGAACTGGATATCAGAGTATCGGATAACCCATCGGTTCTCACGGTGGAAAATCTTCCACAGGCTGAGAATATCAGTTTAGAGGATTTGTTTGCAGATGTAGAATTGATTTTTGAAGGAACTGCACCGGCGCTAAGTGCTGTGGTAGAAAATAAGAGTGAACATCCATATATTAAAACAATGGATTTTGTAATTCGTGATGCTAAGGAATATTACAAAAAAGGCGATACCATTATAGTGGATGCCGTATTTTCGGAAGAAGATGCCATCGCTTACCGTTATGCGGTTGAAAAGGGAGCGGATGGATATAGCAAATCTTATGTGCTAGATGGAATTGACAGTTATTTGACGAGTGCAGACCAGTTGACGGAAGAAGCAAGAGATACTCTGATTGAAGAAGGCAGCCAATGTTTTACAGATGCTAATGAGTATGGATTGCGTATATTCAGTGAAGCAGGCTGTATGCCTATCTGGGTTAATAAGAAAACCACTTTCACATGGAAGAATCCCTATGTGATTTCCATGTATTTTAATACAGCGACGGACGAAGCCATTGGAGATACCGGCATTATGGTAAATGATGTAAAGATTGTATACGGAGTTACCTTGACACAGGCGGATGGTGTCAGCTGTGATGCTGAGATCGTAGTGCGCTTTGATGGTCTGATTGAAAAAGCGGATGGAACGATTGATCTTGCATTGGATTCTGGAACCATGATTTCTGCTTCGCATAAGGATAAATTTATCAAAGATATCGTACATAATACTTATGTGGATGAGCAATATGATTCAGAACGTATTCTGTAAAAATTATTTTAGTCAGTGATAACCGCTTGGGTTTCAGCGTATAATAAAATAACAGCACCATAATCGGTACGTTGTGCCGATGGATTTACTGGGCGTAGATGCAGCCATTACCTTCGGGTAGTGGCTTTTGTGTATAAAACATTTTATTGAGTTTTGGATAGAAAGGATGAATTACTTTGGCAAAGCAGAAAATGACACAGGAAGAAAAAGTGACATATATGACAACAAAAGCGGTTCCTCCGCTTATATGTGAATTGGCTGTTCCGACGATTATCAGTATGCTTGTTACGGCATTTTATAATATGGCAGATACATTTTTTGTGGGAAAAATTAATACGCAGTCAACGGCAGCAGTTGGAATTGTGTTTACGGTTATGGCGCTGATTCAGTCATGTGGTTTCTTTTTCGGACATGGAACTGGTAATTATATTTCCAGAAAATTAGGTGCAAGAGAATATAAGGCTGCTGAAGAAATGGCGGCGACAGGATTTTTTCTTGCATTTATCTGTGGTGTTATACTAGGGGCTTTGGGTCTTGTTTTTTTGGATCCGTTAGCAGTTTTTCTTGGCTCTACACCCACAATTCTTCCATATACCAGAGAGTATCTTAGGATTATACTGATTGGGACTCCGTTTATGATGTCGTCCTTTGTTCTGAATAACCAGCTTCGCTTTCAGGGAAGCGCCTCCTATGCCATGGTGGGGATCGTGACAGGTGCGGTGGTTAATATTGTATTGGATCCTATTTTCATTTTTGTATTTGATATGGGTGTTGCTGGAGCGGCATTGGCAACTGTGCTCAGTCAGGTAATTAGTTTTATCATGCTTTACATTGGAAGTATGCGTGGCGGTAATATTCGTATTCGTATTAAGAATTTCAAACCGAGTTTTGCAAGCGTATATGAGATTGCAAGGGGTGGTTTTCCTTCTTTGTGCAGACAGGGCCTTGCCAGTATATCTGGTATCTTTCTGAATCATATGGCTGGTAATTATGGCGGGATTCATGGGGATGCGGCAATTGCAGCGATGTCCATTGTCACAAGAGTGACGATGTTTGCAAATTCAGCACTGATTGGGTTTGGACAGGGATTTCAGCCAGTCTGCGGTATGAATTATGGTGCTAAGAAATATGAAAGAGTAAGAGAAGGATACTGGTTCTGCGTAAAATATGCATTCTTGTTTTTGCTGGTGGTGGCAGCGGCAGGTTTTGTTTTTGCAGAACCGATTATTGCTGTATTTAGAAAGGATGATCTGGAGGTAATCCGGATTGGAACACTGGCACTCAGACTTCATTGTGTGGTATTTCCGCTAAGTGCGTGGATTGTTATGTGTAATATGATGCTTCAGTCCATGGGCAGGGCAGTGAAGGCATCTGTTGTAGCAGCAGCACGGCAGGGGCTCTTTTTTATTCCGTTGATATTTATTCTGCCAAGGCTGTTTGGATTATTTGGTGTGCAGGTCTGTCAAATGTTTTCTGATATCGGTTCCTTTGCGTTGTCTCTGCCTATTGGTCTTAGTGAGTTGAGAAGGTTAAGGAATAGTGAAGAAATGTAAAAAAACACCAAAAAACCTGCACATAGGGATAGATTATTTGTCAATTATTGGGTATAATAGTATAAATATACTGGATTGTGGTACGTGATTTTTACAATCTGGAAGCAGGATAGAAGGGAGGCATCGGATGTTTGAACGAATCGATTATGTAGTGGGAAGAATCGATGGGGATTATGCATTCCTGAATCAATTAGATGTGGAAAGTGCAGAAGAAAAATGTGTGGCAAGGGCATTATTACCGGACAGTATCAATGTGGGGACAAAACTTTCTTATGAAATGATGCAGTATGAAATCATAGAATAAAGGAATGTGAAAGACAAAAGAGAGGTTGAATAAAAATGGCGCAGAATGGATTAGTAAGGACCAATGACAATTGCGTTGGTTGTAACAAATGTATTAGTGTGTGTAGCTGCGTGGGAGCAACGGTGGCACAGCAGACAGAAGATGGCAGAAATATTATTAATGTAGATGGCAATAAGTGTATTGCCTGTGGGGCGTGCTTTGATGCGTGTGAGCATAATGCGAGAGAATATGTGGATGATACAGAAGCATTTTTCGAAGCATTAAAGAAGGGTGAAAAGATTTCTATTCTTTTAGCACCTGCTTTTTTGGCAAATTATCCAAATGAATATGGAAGTATACTGGGCGCTCTTAAGAAAATGGGCGTGAACCGTATTATCAGTATTTCATTTGGTGCAGATATTACAACATGGGCATATTTGAATTATGTTCAGAAGAATAACTTCATGGGTGGTATTTCCCAGCCATGTCCTGCAGTAGTAGGCTATATTGAGAGATACATTCCGGAATTGATTCCGAAATTATTCCCGGTACAGAGCCCAATGATGTGTGGGGCAATCTATGCACGTAAACACATGGGTATCAGCGATAAACTGGCGTTTATCAGTCCTTGTATTGCTAAGAAGATGGAAATGGAATCGGAAAGAGGAAAAGGGCTCATTTCATATAATGTTACATTTGACCATTTGATGCAGTATGTAAGAGAACATAATATCAAAGGTCCATCTGCAAAGGATGAGATTGAATATGGACTTGGTTCCGTATATCCGACACCGGGTGGATTAAAAGAAAATGTATTCTGGTTCTTGGGAGAAGATGCACTGGTTCGTCAGATGGAAGGCGAAAAGCATATGTATCATTATTTAGAACAGAATAAGGATAATATTGCAAAGGGCAGATATCCATATCTCTTTGTGGATGCTCTTAACTGTTCTGCTGGTTGTCTCTATGGTACGGCGGTAGAACCAGCAAAGGCAGAAACAGAAGATGCAATGATTGCCATGATGCGGATTCGTCAGGAAAGTAAGAATAACAAGCCGCTTAATACATGGTCGCGTAAACTTTCTCCGAAGCAGCGTTTGAAAAAGTTAAACAAGCAGTTTGCAAAATTGAATCTGGAGGATTACCTGTGTTCTTATACAGACCGTTCTGCTGGATGTGCATATGAGCAGCCGGATGCAAGAGATTTAGAAGCAATTTATAACTCTATGGAGAAGACAACAACAGAATCCAGACAGATCAATTGTTCCTGCTGTGGATATGATACCTGCTATGACATGGCAGTTGCGATTCATAATGGATTTAATCATAAAGAGAACTGTATTCACTATCTGAAGGCAGAAGTAGAAGGGGAAAAACAGAATGCTTTATCTTTGGCTGATCAGGTTCAGGAAGAAAAGGATATAATTGCAGATCAGAGAGAAAAGATTGTAAATACAGTTGCCAATATTGATGAAGAATTCCAGATAATCTACAAGTCCGTTGTTGATTTGGCTGAAGGTAATAACAACAGTGCAAGTGAATGTACGGATATTTCTGGCAGAATGGCAGATATTAGAAACTTCTGTGAACAGTTGGATGGTGCGTTAAAGCAGATTAATGAGTATATCAAAGAATTGTCACAGAATAATACAGAGGTTGTTTCTATCGCATCCCAGACAAACCTCCTTGCGTTAAATGCTTCTATTGAAGCGGCTAGAGCAGGTGAAGCGGGAAGGGGATTTGCAGTTGTAGCAGACGAAATTAACCAGCTGGCATCCAGTTCGCGTGAGACTGCTTCTAAGAGTGGTGAAACACAGGATAAGATTGTAACGGCAATCACACAGATTTTAGAAGATACGGATAAATTATTAGATACGATTTCAGATGTAAATGGCAGAACAGAGAATCTGGCAGCAGTAGCGGAAGAAATTGCAGCGTCAGCGGATATGATTCTTGCTTCTTCTAATAATGTAAAGAATAGTCTGGATGAATTTTCCAGATAAAAGTATAGTACCAAACGACGGCACGCTTCGCGAACCGTCTTATTGGACCTAAAAGGCAGTCTGCATTGCGCAGGCTGCCTTTAAAAATGAGAAGCGGACACTTTTGCCCGCTTCTTGTATTTTGTCATTTATTTATTTTATCAAAATACTTCTTTGTCTCAGCAGCACACACACCGCTTAATGCAATGAGGGCAACTAAGTTTGGAAGTGCCATCAAACCATTGAAAATATCGGCAATCGTCCATACGGCACTGACTGTCATGAATGGTCCGATAAATACAGCTAAGATATATAACCAACGGTATCCTTTTACCACCTTCATGTTACCTTTGAATAAATATTCCAAACATCTTTCTGAGTAATAATCCCAGCCTAAAATAGTAGTAAATGCAAAGAATACCAGACACATCATCAGGATGAATGCAGATACCTGTGAAGGGAATGGAAGACCTTCCTGGAACGCTCTGGAGGTAACGGCAACACCTTCAAGGCCATTTTCTACCGCATATGTATGGGAACCTGTCAGGATGATGGCAAGACCTGTCATTGTACATACGATGATGGTATCAATAAAAGTACCTAACATGGATACAAGCCCCTGCTTAACAGGATCATCAACGGTTGCTGTGCAGGCTGCGATTGGAGCACTACCAAGGCCGGCTTCGTTTGAGAAGATACCTCTGGCAATACCCTTCTGCATAGCAACCATCATAGCGCCAAGTGCACCACCGGCCATGGCACGCATGCCAAATGCACTCTGTACGATTTCGGCAAAAGCGGCAGGAATTGCCGGAAGGTGTGTAAGGATAATGAGCAGTGCTGCTATAATGTAAATGACTGCCATAAATGGAACCACGATTTCGGATACCTTTGAAATTCTCTTTAAACCACCGATTACTACTAATGCTACACAAACAGTTAAAAGAATACCGGCGATTACAACAGTCCATGAATAATTCATGCCAAATAAGGTAATAGACCAGGCGTTGCTTGGATCAAAGAAGTTATTTACAGCACTTGTAATACCATTAATCTGGGTGAAAGTACCGATACCTAAAAGACCAGCTAATACGCCAAAGATGGCAAATAATTTCGCAAGCCACTTCCATTTGTCGCCCATACCTTTTTCAATGTAATAGAAAGGTCCACCTACAATGTGACCGTCTTCTGCTACCTGACGGTATTTGCAGGCGAGCATACATTCTGCGTATTTGGTTGCGATACCGACGATAGCAGCAACCCACATCCAGAATAATGCACCGGCACCACCAGCCACAACAGCAGTGGCAACACCGACAATGTTACCGGTACCAATGGTTGCGGATAAGGAAGTACAAAGAGCGGCAAAACTGGAAACTTCACCATCTTTTCCGTCCTTTTCATTTTTAAACATATACTTGAACGCAAGTATTAATTTGTGGAATTGTAATCCTCTTAAACGGATGGTTAAGAAGATGCCGGTTGCAAGAATCATAACGATTAGGGGAACGCCCCATACGAAATCGTCAATTGCAACCAAAATGTTGTTGATTGTTTCGAACATAGTTCTTTCTCCTTCTGCCTTATAAGGCTTTGTAGTGTTGCTCATATATACTCGCGGAGAGATTCTGTCTGACATAATTTTATGCAAACAAAAAAGAGCTGATGATTATCAGCCCCTAAAGAGTAGAACGTGCATGTAGATGCTCTGTCCTTTTGCCTGAGAGATAGGCCTGCATAAACAGGCTGTACACCTTCGGCGCTTTACTGGTTGTAAAGACTCTCCAGAGTGAATCGCTAAAAAAAGAATATCATAATTATGGTAGATGTCAATATTTTTGTGCAGAAAAATGTAGTAACACCAAGATGCTTTAATGCGTTAACGTATTACAAGTTCACTCTAACTAAGTGTTGACTTGTGTTTCTTCCTATATTATAATCAAAAGCAAATTTGTGTCGTAAACTGACGAAGAAAAGCGGCACATGCTAGGATAAAAGGAAGAAATTGTCTTATGACAATATGAGAGGAGACATTATGAGTAATACAATGGGATGGATTTTGCTTGCATTTGCTCTTTATTTATTGCTGATGGTAGTAATTGGTGCGGCTTTTGCAAAGAAAAATACGAGTTCGGAAGATTATTTCCTGGGTGGTAGAAATTTAGGCGGTTTCGTAGCTGCCCTTTCTGCACAAGCTTCTGATATGAGCGGCTGGCTGCTTATGGGATTGCCGGGAAGCGTTTATGCACTTGGTACTGGCCAGTGCTGGATTGCAGTTGGTTTATTTATTGGTACTGTATGTAACTGGTTATTTATATCTAAGAGACTCAGAAGATATACGATTCGTGCTAACAACTCTTTGACATTACCTATGTTTTTTGAAAATCGTTTCCGTGATGAGAAGAAAATTCTTTTAGGTGTTTCTTCTGTTACGATTGTTATTTTCTTCTTGGTATATACAGCATCTGCACTTGCAGCAGGCGGTAAACTCTTTAATTCTATTTTTGGAATTGATTATACAATTGCTCTTACGATTGGTGCTGTTGTTATTCTGGTATATACCTTCATGGGTGGTTTCTGGGCTGTATGTACAACGGACTTTGTACAGGGTACCCTTATGTTGATTGCATTGCTTGCAGTACCGCTTCTTGCATTTGCATTCCTTGGTGGAGATATCAATGCAGGTTTAAGTGCAACAGGAGTTGACAGCAATACTTTCTTAAATGTTTTTGCTAGTGGAAGTACAGGAAGTTTTAGTTTTATCGAGATTATTTCCCAGTTAGCATGGGGACTTGGATATATGGGTATGCCTCATATTTTAGTTCGCTTCATGGCTGTTAAGAATGAAAAAGAATTAAATAAATCAAAAGCGGTTGCAATCATTTGGGTTGCATTATCCTTATTGTTTGCAGTAATCATTGGTGTGGTTGGACGTGCATATTTATATCCGACGTTATTAGAAAATGGTGCAGAAGAAAATGTATTTATCGAAATGATCATCAAGGTATTCACAGTGGATATCAATGCACCGGTTATTGGCGGTATTTTCCTCTGTGGTGTATTGGCAGCAATCATGTCAACAGCAGATTCGCAGTTGTTAGTAAGTGCATCCAGCGTGGCAGAAGATATTTACCAGGGTGTACTTGGTAAAAAAGGTGATGACAAGAAGGTTATGCTGGTAAGCCGTGTCACTGTAGTTGTGATTGCAGTACTTGCTTATGTCATTGCTCTTAATCCAAACAGTTCCATCATGGGATTGGTATCTAATGCATGGGCTGGTCTTGGTTCTGCATTTGGACCGATTGTAGTAATGGCGTTGTTCTGGAAGAGAACAAACTTACAGGGTGCGATTGCAGGTGTTGCTTCCGGTGCTTTGGCAGTTATCCTTTGGGATTATATTCCGTTAGTAGGTGGACAGACACTTGGCACTGTGACAGGACTTTACTCATTAGTAGTTGGTTTTGCATTGAGCTTACTTTGTATCGTAGTTGTTTCTTTATGTACAAAGGCTCCAAGTGAAGAAATGTTACAGGAGTTTGAAGACGTAAAGAATGGTAATGTTGCAGGAATCTAAGGGCTTGTGTGTTATGAATTGTAGTAATTAAATAAGAAGTAAATCGGGGCTGTTGCTTTTGGTAGGAATCATGTTGTTGTGATGAATTACCATGAAGTGACAGCCTCGTAATAATTTCAAAATGAAAAACTAGAGGGCGAATATGAGAAAAACAAGAGCATTATCGGTTGTTTTGGTGTTGGCCGCAGGATGTATGTGGGGCTGTATGGGATTATTAGTAAGACCGTTAAATGAAATAGGGCTTGTAACAATGGACATATGCTTCCTGCGAGGTTTTGTAACATTTGTAGTCATGCTGGCGGGGCTGTTGTTATTTGATAGAAAGGCGCTAAGGATACGCTTAAGAGATATTTGGTGTTTTGCCGGAACAGGAGCCTTGAGTGTTTCCTTCTTCAATTTCTGTTATTTTAAAACAATCACACTGACTTCATTATCAGTAGCGGCAGTGTTGTTGTATACGGCACCAGCCTTTGTGATGGTAATGAGTTTCTTCTTATTTAAAGAGAACATGACAAAAATAAAGGTGCTGGCATTGATTGTTGCTTTTGCTGGATGTGTATTAGTATCCGGTATCGGGACTGGAGATGGCGGAATGACAGGCATGGGGATTTTGGTCGGTTTAGGAGCGGGCTTTGGCTATGCACTGTATAGTATTTTTGGACGTTATGCACTGCAGCGTGGCTACAGTTCTCTGACGATTACCTTTTATACGTTTGTATTTGCTACTCTGACTACGGTCTTTTTGGTAGACGTTTCTTCTATTATTAATATAGTAGAAACACATCCACGGATTGGTGTATATGGAGCATTCATGATTCTGTTTGTGACCCTGTTTCCGTATTTGTGTTATACAAAAGGACTTTCGGGAATGGAAAATGGGACAGCATCCGTGATAGCCTCTATTGAGCCTGTGGTGGCAACGGTGCTTGGTATTCTTATATATAAGGAAGAAATGACATTTGTAAATGCGTTTGGTATGATATTGGTGGTGGCATCAATTGTGATGCTGAATGTTAATGAGAATTTTCTACCCATAATAAATATAAAGCATACTCAAGGGCAGAAAAAAAGATAAGAAAATAAAGAAATGTCTTCCCATGAAGACAAAATAGAAACTTGAGGGAAGAAGTTTTTGAGAAAAATATCCTAAAATAGATAAAAATATCTTACCACGATGACAGAATATGATTCTATGGGTAGAATATGATGTTTTTTTAACTGTGTTTTTCTTACCATAAGTTATAAAAATGATAATAAGGGTAGAGATACGGCAGGAGTATTAGTTTGCAACTAGAAAAATGAAGGGTGGTATAAGAGTATGGAAAGAAAAGTAAAGATGGGAATGAGTGCCATGATGATCGTGGCAATTACCTTTATCGCAATAGGAGCAACGTTTCTTCCGATTGGAATTGCTTCTTCTATGTTTGCTTGGAGCGTGGAAGGAAGCCTGATAGTTTTCTCATTGGTGTTTGGTAGTGTGGGAACTGTGTTTTTAATTATGGGTATATCATTCCTTTCAGTAGAAATTAAAAAACGCAATACATGTAACCGTCTGTTACGTGAAGGGTATTATATTACAGGGGAAGTGGTATCTATTGATCGGAACTTTAATGTTCAGTATGGCAAGCATGGTCATCCCTATATTGTCAGATGTAAGTATGAGGACTTTAATGGAACTACACATATTTTTAAAAGCCGCAACATAAGTCGTTATCCGGGGAATATTTCGGAAGGAACGATGGTTAGAATTTATCTAGACCGTAATCATCCGGATAGTTATAAGAATTATTATATGGATATTGATGAAGTGTTAGGAAATGTGGTGGAGCATTAGTGGAACGAGCAGTGTCCAACTCGATTCCGCTGCGCAGAACCAGATCAGTGCAAGCTTGATTTTTATACTCGGTGTTAAAAAATAATGTACAAAGATAAATACAAAAATTTGTTAAAAAAATAGAAAATAATGCTTGCATGATTGAAAAACATCATGTATACTAACAATTGCTGTGGCATGATAGCTATGAAGCGTGAGGTTGCTGCCCTTGTGGCAGGTTTTCCGTGGAGCGAATGTCAAGTTAGGAAACTGACGACAAGTCACTGTACAAACGTAACGGTCTATTGAAAGAAATAGAAACAACGTGTGAAAAACGAAAGGGAAAGTGTGGTTTTAAAGCAATTACCGATTAGGACACACACGGGAGAGTGTACAGTCACCGCTTGTCGTACTTATCAATTAAAAGTGCGAAAAGGAGGCGACTTTTTTTATGGCAAATCAGGTTATGAGAATTACACTGAAAGCTTATGATCATCAGTTAGTTGATGCATCTGCCAAAAAAATCATCGAAACAGTAAAGAAGAACGGATCTCAGGTTAGTGGACCAGTACCTCTTCCTACTAAAAAGGAAGTTGTTACAATTCTTAGAGCGGTTCACAAATACAAAGACTCCAGAGAGCAGTTCGAACAGAGAACTCACAAGAGACTGATCGACATCATCACACCTACACCTAAGACTGTAGATGCTCTTCAGAGATTAGAGATGCCTGCCGGTGTTTACATCGACATTAAAATGAAAAACAAATAATAAGACCTTCTTCTAGTATGGACGCTTCGGTGTCCCGCTGTAGGTCAAACAAGGAGGAAATGAAATGAAGAAAGCAATTTTGGCAACAAAAGTTGGAATGACACAGATCTTCAATGAAGATGGTGTACTCGTTCCTGTAACAGTTTTAGAAGCTGGCCCTTGTGTAGTAACACAGGTTAAGACAGTGGAAAATGACGGTTACGAAGCAATCCAGGTTGGATTTGGCGAAAAGAAAGAAAAAATCGTTAACAAAGACAAAGGTGGCAAGAAAGAAATCGCTCACAGACATGGCATCAACAAAGCTGTGAAAGGTCATCTTGCAAAAGCTGGTGTTTCTGGAAAGAGATACTTAAGAGAGTTTAAGTTTGAAAATGCTGCTGAATATCAGGTGGCACAGGAAATCAAAGCTGACATCTTTGCAGTTGGAGATAAAGTAGACGCTACTGCAATCTCAAAAGGTAAAGGATTCCAGGGCGCAATCAAGAGACATGGACAGCACAGAGGACCTATGGGTCACGGTTCTAAGTTCCATCGTCATCAGGGTTCTAATGGTGCTTGTTCTTCACCAAGCCGTGTATTCAAAGGAAAAGGAATGCCAGGTCACATGGGTAACGTAAAAGTTACAGTTCAGAATCTTGAAGTTGTAAGAGTAGATGCTGAAAAGAATCTCTTACTTGTAAAAGGTGCTGTACCAGGACCTAAGAAAGCATTAGTAACCATTAAAGAAACAACAAGAGCGGAAGCATAAAAACGGACCGCGTGATGAGGCGCGGATGAAAGGAGGACCATTCTAAATGGCAAACGTATCTGTTTATAATATGGAAGGTAAAGAAGTTGGAACAATAGAATTAAACGATGCGGTATTTGGTGTTAAAGTTAATGAACACTTAGTACACATGGCTGTTGTTCAGCAGCTTGCAAATAATCGTCAGGGAACTCAGAAAGCAAAAACACGTTCTGAAGTATCCGGTGGTGGAAGAAAACCTTGGAGACAGAAAGGAACTGGTCATGCAAGACAGGGTTCAACAAGATCTCCACAGTGGACAGGAGGCGGTGTAGTATTCGCTCCAGTACCAAGAGATTACTCTTTCAAGATTAACAAGAAAGAAAAGAGAGCAGCTCTTAAGTCTGCATTATCAGACAAGGTTGCAAACGGCAAGTTAGTAGTTGTAGATGCACTTACATTTGATGCACCTAAGACAAAAGACTTTGCAAAAGTTATGACAAACTTAAACGTAAACGATAAAGCACTCGTTGTATTAAATGATAACAATGAAAATGTTGTTTTATCTGCAAGAAACATTCCTACAGTAAAAACAAGCCTTACAAACACAATCAACGTTTACGATGTTGTAAATGCTAAGACACTTGTTCTTACACAGGATGCTGTTAAGACTATCGAGGAGGTGTACGCATAATGGCAGACGTAAAATATTATGATGTAATCCTCAAACCAGTTATTACTGAAAAGTCTATGACTGGCATGGGCGAAAAGAAATACACATTTTTAGTTCATACAGAAGCAAACAAGTCTATGATTAAAGAAGCTGTTGAAAAAATGTTCGATGGTGTTAAAGTTGCAAAAGTTAACACAATGAACATGGACGGCAAAAAGAAAAGACGTGGAATGGTGGTTGGTAAGACTGCTAAAACAAAGAAAGCTATTGTACAGTTAACCGCAGACAGCAAAGATATTGAAATCTTCAGCGGTTTATAAAATAAAGCAGCAACTTGTAAACTATGCCCCGGACCCCTGTTAACAGGAACGTTGCTCGTGGCTTAGCCGCTAGGTCCGAACAAATCAAAAGATTGGGCGAGAAATGAAAGAAAAGGAGAAAAGATCATGGGAATTAAGACATATAACCCATATACACCCTCAAGAAGAAACATGACCGGT
Organism: uncultured Lachnospiraceae bacterium; assembly: GCA_964531805.1. Lineage (GTDB taxonomy): Bacteria > Bacillota > Clostridia > Lachnospirales > Lachnospiraceae > RGIG8767. The sequence continues at coordinate 2,563 of CAZHGE010000065.1, read as the reverse complement.
TCTGATTTCTCTGAAATCACAAAGGACACACCTGAGAAGAGTCTTTGTGTATCTCTTAAGAAAAATGCTGGTCGTAACAATCAGGGTAAAATCACTGTAAGACACCGCGGTGGCGGAAACAGAAGAAAATACAGATTAGTAGATTTCAAGAGAAACAGCAAAGATGGAATTCCAGCAAAAGTAATCGGCGTGGAATACGATCCAAACAGAACAGCAAACATCGCATTAATCTGCTACGCAGATGGCGAAAAAGCATATATTCTTGCTCCAGAAGGATTAAAAGACGGTATGACTGTTATGAGTGGTCCTGAAGCAGAAGTAAGAATCGGTAACTGCTTACCATTATCTGAGATTCCTGTAGGTTCCCAGATTCACAACATCGAGTTATATCCAGGCAAGGGTGGACAGTTAGTTCGTTCCGCTGGTAACTCAGCACAGTTAATGGCTAAAGAAGGAAAGTACGCTACACTTCGTCTTCCTTCAGGTGAAATGAGAATGGTTCCTATCGTATGCCGTGCAACAATCGGTGTAGTAGGAAATGGTGATCACAACCTTGTTAACATCGGTAAAGCAGGTCGTAAGCGTCACATGGGTATCAGACCTACTGTTCGCGGTTCCGTAATGAACCCTAATGACCATCCACACGGTGGTGGTGAAGGTAGAGCACCAATTGGACGTCCAGGTCCATGCACACCTTGGGGTAAACCAGCTCTTGGTCTTAAGACTCGTAAGAAGAAAAAAGCTTCTAACAAGTTGATCGTAAGAAGAAGAGACGGTAGAGCAATCAAATAGTCGAACATTAATGTAGGAAACACGAAACGATGTTTCGTGTGACAAATTTGCGTCGCGCTGCTCCGCAAATTTGCAGACAAAATCAAGCGCAGAAAGAGGTAAAATAAATGGCTAGATCACTTAAAAAAGGTCCTTTCGCAGATGAAAGCTTACTGAAAAAAGTAGATGCTATGAACGCTGCAGGAAATAAACAGGTTATTAAGACATGGTCACGTCGTTCTACAATTTTCCCATCATTCGTTGGACACACAATTGCTGTTCATGATGGTAGAAAGCATGTGCCGGTATACGTTACTGAAGACATGGTAGGACACAAACTTGGTGAGTTCGTTGCAACAAGAACTTACAGAGGCCATGGAAAAGACGAAAAGAAGTCTAGAGTGAGATAAATATAAGTCGCATAAATCTGAAAGGAGGATTTACCAAACATGGCTAAAGGACATAGATCCCAAATAAAAAGAGAAAGAAATGCTAACAAAGATACAAGACCATCTGCTAAGTTATCTTACGCAAGAGTATCTGTTCAGAAAGCATGTTTCGTATTAGATGCAATCAGAGGAAAGGATGTAAATACAGCACTTGGTATTTTAGCTTACAACCCAAGATATGCATCAAGCGTTATTAAGAAATTATTAGAATCAGCAATCGCAAACGCTGAAAACAATAACGGAATGAACCGTGATAATCTCTACATCGCAGAGTGCTATGCAAACAAAGGACCTACAATGAAGAGAGTAAAACCTAGAGCACAGGGTAGAGCTTACAGAATCGAAAAGAGAATGAGCAATATCACAGTAGTTCTTGATGAAAGATAGAAAGGAGATTAAACATGGGACAGAAAGTTAATCCTCATGGTCTGAGAGTCGGCGTTATCAAAGAATGGGATTCTAAATGGTATGCAGATGCTGATTTTTCAGATTTCTTAGTTGAAGATTACAATATCAGAAAATTCTTAAAGAAAAAATTATATGCTGCCGGTGTTTCTAAGATCGAGATCGAAAGAGCATCTGACAGAGTAAAAGTTATCATCCACACAGCTAAGCCAGGCGTTGTTATCGGTAAGGGTGGAAATGAAATCGAAGTAACAAAGAAGGAACTTTCCAAGTTAACAGATAAGAAAGTACTCGTAGATATCAAGGAAATCAAGAGACCTGACAAGGATGCTCAGTTAGTAGCTGAAAACATTGCTCAGCAGCTTGAAAACCGTGTATCTTTCAGAAGAGCTATGAAGTCCGTAATGTCTAGAACAATGAAGTCTGGTGCATTAGGTATCAAGACAAGCTGCTCAGGACGTTTAGGTGGAGCAGATATGGCTCGTACAGAATTCTACAGTGAAGGTACTATTCCGCTTCAGACATTAAGAGCTGACATCGACTATGGTTTTGCAGAAGCAGACACAACATATGGTAAAGTCGGCGTTAAGGTATGGATTTATAAAGGAGAGGTACTTCCTACAAAAGCTAATAAGGAAGGGAGCGATAAATAATGTTAATGCCTAAAAGAGTGAAACGTCGTAAGCAGTTCCGTGGTTCCATGAGAGGAAAAGCGCTGCGCGGTAACACAATAACACACGGTGAATTTGGTCTTGTGGCTGCAGAGCCATGCTGGATCAGATCCAATCAGATCGAAGCAGCCCGTATTGCTATGACTCGTCATACAAAACGTGGTGGTAAAGTTTGGATTAAGATTTTCCCAGACAAACCAGTTACAGCTAAGCCGGCTGAAACTCGTATGGGTTCCGGTAAAGGTACATTAGAGTACTGGGTAGCAG
>CAZHGE010000064.1:0-15947 GCA_964531805.1 uncultured Lachnospiraceae bacterium | reverse complement strand
CCCACGAAGTCGAAGGCATTAACCGTGTCTGCCTGGACCTGACCCCCAAGCCCATCGGTACTATTGAGTGGGAGTGATTTACCTGAAATCGGGCAACTTCGAACATCCAGTTTTTCCATCTAAAAGGCGAAAAATTGCATCGTAAGAAATTCCCGAAAAAGTTAAGAAAATAGCGACCTTGTGTAGCCCAGTTTTTGAGCTGCATGAGGTCGTTTTTTTACATTTATTGACCTTACAAACCCCAAGACTCCCCCATACTATTCTAGTTTTCATCCCAAGAAACGGGAGGGAAAAGTGAAGAAAAACCCGTTCTTCTCCATTATTTTTCACTTTCATACCCGCTAAAACTTAATATCTTCATTTTAGCTCCCCCCTATTTTCCCAGGAAAAAGAGAGAAAAGGGAGAGAGAAAAAAGTGTAGAAAAATCCCTACATTATAAAGATTTGGAGATATAATTATAATGGGAAAGTATATGCAAAAAGTTATGAAAAGAGAAAAAAGGGAGATTGAGAGAGAATGTGGGGATTTGCCCTTTGGAGAATATTTGAGTTTGCCCGAGGACATATAGCTTTTTGTAAATCCCGTTTTGGGGGTGTCAAATTGCCCCTAAAAGACTAGAATTTTGGAACTTTTATCCCGAAAACGCTTCTCACAAGCAAAGTTGGGAGAAAGTTGGGGAAAAGTTGGGAAAAAATCAGGAGGTCAATTTATGCGTAAAAAGAACTACAAAGGACGATGTGAAAAGCAATCCCTGGACAAATTTACCACCATTTGCCGAACCTATGACCCTATCCAAGCTTGTTATGCCAAAGTCCTGGTCGAATGTGAAAATGTCACTCAGATTCACTGCAATGTTCCAATGGACGGAAATGAATGTGGTGAATGCGTAGCCGCTGATTTTCAGCAATAAGATCTTCCTCAACTTTCGGATCAAACTTGGGTGGTCTGCCTTTCTTTGTGCCGCTGGCGGCGCAGGCTCGACCTCGTCTTTCTTTCCATAAGACCCACGGCTCCTTCTTCCAGGAATATGCGTTCCCACCGTTGAATGACTCTGTGATTGGGGATATCATACTTCCTTGCTGTTTCCTTATACCCCAATCGGTGCTCTCGCATGTCTATTATAACATTAAGTTTGTACTCTGCGCTATAATTTTTGTATTCTTGTCCCTTTTTTGCCATAAAAATATACACCCCAAAAGTGTCTAACTTTTGGGGTGCATATCATTTATCCCGGAGCCGGCATTTCTATTCGTTTCATAGGTCTATTTACAGTTCCATTCCTGGGAAACGAGCCTTTACGCTTCACTTAGTTCATATGGCGCAGCACACATTCCTCCTCCGGAATGCTCGGAATGCCGCCAACCGCTTCAGTAGACAAGCTGGCAGCAGTGCATGAAAATCTCCCGATCCACGCTAGATCCCGCTCCGTGAACTCCTCTGGTTTTTTGTCCAGGCGAAGCATACAACTGACCGCACTGCCACCAAAAATATCTCCCGCCCCTGTGGTATCCACAGGGCAAACCTCTGGGCAGGAAACAAAAACCGCAGTATTCCGATTGGCAAGCAGACACCCCTTTGGTCCCAGCGTCACCATTGCCAGTGTAACCCCAAATTCAGACAGCAGTTTTTCCGCTCCCTCTTCCGGAGTACAGTGCCAGAGAAACTCCACTTCCTCATCACTGATTTTTACCACATCCGCCTGCTTCAGTCCCCAAAGAATTTGGGTCTTTGCCTCATCCCGGCTTTTCCACAGGGGTAATCGCAAATTGGGGTCAAATGTAATGGTTTTACCCAGCATCCGCGCATAGGCCACCGCCTTTTGGGTCGCACAGCAGGATGGCTCATCGGTCAAGCTCAATGTGCAAAAATGGAAGAAACGGCATTCATCGATCAGCGTCTGATCCACTTCCTCCCAGGTTAACTGGGTATCAGCTCCCGGCTTGCGGGCGAAACTGAAGGATCGCTCCCCACGGTCATCCACGGTAACAAACGCCAGCGTTGTAAACACTTCAGGATCACAAACGATCCCTTTGGTTTCGATTCCGGCATTTTTCAGTGTTCCCAGCAGAAGCTTTCCAAAGGAATCCGCTCCTACTTTTCCAATGAAGGCTGTTTTCGCACCGTAGCGGCTCAGTGCCGCCAGGAAATTTCCCGGTGCGCCTCCGGGGTTGGCTTTCATGGTCGGATAACCTTCCCCGTCTATGGATTGAGACGCGAAATCAATCAGCAATTCTCCTAATGCTACAACATCATACATCAAAACATCCTCACTTCGCCTTCGGATACTCGTTGCACAGCAGCCGATAGGGCGGCTCATCCTCTTCGATCGCCGGGAAGCGGCCCATAGGCGGATTGAATCGGTTATCTGTGTTGTCATCATTACACTGGCTGACTTCTCCCAGCAGCACAGGCCCTGTACCGGGTTCCACTTCAAAGTCATGGTACATATAGGGATAGATCGAGATGCTCTCCCCCGGTGTCAGCTTCACCTGGGTTCCCGCTGGAACAACCATTTCTCTGCCATCCAAGTGAACACGAACATCCCCGGTTTTGTCCAGTTCTTCATCCGCCGTAGAATTATACACCCGAATCAGAACATTTCCACCACCGCGGTTGATGATATCCTCCATTTTGGACCAGTGGAAGTGCATCGGAGAATACTGCCCCTCTTTCAGGTACAGCAGCTTTTCTGCATAAGATTTTGTGTACCGATCCTTCATTTTCAGGTTTCCATTTCGGATGGTGATCAGTGAGAACCCGATTTTATCAAAGTCACCCATGCCGTAGTCTGTAATGTCCCAGCCTAGCATATTATCCCGAATTTCATCATAATCATGGCCTTTTTCCTGCCACTGCCCCGGCGTAAAATTGCAAAACGGCGGTAACGCAAAGCTATATTTCGCTGCCATTGCTTCCAGTTCCTTCAAGGCCGTATTGATTTCACTGCGTTTCATCCCATGATTCCTCCATTAAACTAAAATAAATCGATCCCACCGCCTGTCCAAACTGCGCCACGGTTGCGTCATCGCTCCGGGACAGGGCCAGCATCAGAGGCGTGCAGGCCAGATCATCGTCCGCTGCCTCAAGAGCAAACTGCGGTGCCACAGCCGCGCATCCCTCTTGCAGCAAGGCAAAGCAGCAGGGCATTTTTACAAACCGTCCAAACAAAAACCGTGTCTGCGCAGCCGGATCTAGCAAAAATTCCATTTCTCTGCTGATCTGCCCCAGATTTCCACCAATTTTTCGAAAAATTTCCTGTGCTTTCGGATCGCCATTTTGGGCGCACTGCATCAGCCATTCCAGGCATGGCTTTCGCAGATCCCGGGGGGCCTCCTGGATTGAAACATTGTCCCCATTACAAACAACGAAGCCATCCAGCAGTTCCGGCTTCAGCCTGTATGCCAGCCGGAATGCCGCAGCCTGCCCAATATATCTGCGAACACCAGGAAGCCCGGAATTTTCATTGCAGACACAGCGAAGATCCATTGTTGACCGTTCCCGGCTGGGCCAGCTTCCCAGATCCAGCAAAAAGTCGTACAGCTCCAGTGGCAGCTCCGGGATCAAGCCCTCCTCATCGAGCCAGCCCGTTCCCAGATCGGTTCCCAGACTGTGGGCAATCACACCATGCTCGATCACCTGGTCCCGCCCGCTGTGTGCCAGTTCCATAGCCGCTGTAAAAGCCGCCATATTTCCGTCATTGGTAATCCGAATCTGTGCGCCGGGCTTGCAAAGATCAGCGAGATATGCCTTCAGTTCGGTCAGCTTGGCAAACTCTCTCTCATAGTCCAGCGCCGTGTTCTCCCGCATCCCTCGTGTTTTGGGCGTTTCCCCGCCAACAATCCGGTCACGGATCACAACATCGGGGAAGCTGATGCCCAGACCGTCCAGCAATGCGCCGTCTGCGGCTTCTGCTGCCGCTTGTCGGATCAATTCAGAGATGGGGTTGACGATTTCCTCTGCTGCTCCACTAAGTGCTGGATTCCAGTCCAGCACCTTGACGCAGGCCAGCTTTCCGTCTCTGGACAGTGCTAGCTTGATATCCGTTCCGCCCACATCCACGCCGCAGTAGGTTCCGGACGCCGCCCGCTTCGCGATGCGGCGAAGTCTTGCCGCCAAATCCGTTTTTTTCTGTTTCCGTCCTGTCGGCGCAGACAGAAATTCTTCTGTCGGTTTTACAGAAAAAGAAAATGGTTCACCGGAAAAGGCGCGGCAAAGGCGATTTGCCACGTTTACCGCCTTTCCATATCCAGTGCGCTTGGCCTGCTCCACCTGAAATGTCTGCCCCAGTTCTCCAATAAGTGATGCCACCTGTTCTTCCTCCGGCGGAACATAAAAAGTCAAATTCCGACCGCTGAGGGCGGCTAAAACATTAAATACCGACGCATTGACATATTCCGTGACGAATCTTTGCTGCTGCTCTCCTTCCCAGCGAGGGATCGGCAAGGGGAAATCACGCTTCCCGCCATTGCAGAGCGTCAGTTGCATCCGAACCGGTACCGTCTCCGGCATTTTCGCAAGTTCCTGCCGCACATCCGGAAGCCATACCGGAATATCTGCCATTGCATCCCGGACCCATTTTGCTAACACAGAACCATCTCCTATTCTCACAATTATGAACAAGGCGGAATGTCTCAGATTTCCCGAAACATCCCGCCCCCATTTGCTACAATCCGCGCAAAATATCCATCGCTTCACACAGCCTGTCTACCTGCCAGTCAGCCGCGGAAAGATCCTGTATACCGGTGTCCGGATTGTGGTAGCCGATGCACGGGATCTCCGCCCTGTTTGCCGCCTGTGATCCGGCGGAGGAGTCCTCTATCGCCAATGCGTTTTTAGGAGAAACTCCTGTCCGCCGCAGCACCTCCAGATAAATGTCCGGTGCCGGCTTGACAGGGAAGCCGCTGTCTCCCGCCACGATGGTTTTGGTATCATCCAGGATTCCTACCGCGGATAAACATTGTTCCACAAACCATCCCGGAGAGCAGGAGGCCACAGCGTAGGAAATGCCCAGCTTTTGGGCTTCCGCCAGCAGTTCCTTTAGTCCGGGTTCTGCTGTTGCGCGTTTGGATTGCCACAATTCCTGCCAAACCTCACGGTAATGCCGAACTGACAATTCCTGTGCCGCTGCCGGATAAGGCGGGCAGGCATCCAGCAGAGACTGGTAAACCTGAACTGAGGATGCGCCAACCGTATTTTTCGCAAGAACTGACTGTCCTTGGGCGCATTCTTCTCGAATGCGGGAATAAACCAGACTGTGGGTGGACTCACTGCTGACCACGACCCCATCCAGATCCAGAATCAGAAGCTCGATCTTATGTTTCATAGGCCACCGTCACAGCAGCGCGCGCACGTGGGCGGCAATATTTTCCACGGTGATCCCATACTCATCCAGCAGTTCTACTGTTAGTCCAGACTGTCCAAACCGGTCGTCTACCGCCACATGGCCCATCCTGATTTCGTCTTTGCCCATCAGCCCATAGGCGATGGCCTCACCAATACCGCCCATGCAGTTGGCCTCCTCACAGACCAGAACCTTTCCACCGCAGGCCATTGTCTCGCGGCAAATGGCATCCGTATCCAAGGGCTTGATGGTGTGGATATTGAGGATCGCCACCTGGATCCCTTCCTCCGCCAGAAGCTGAGCGGCTTCCACCGCCAGGGGTGTCATAATGCCCGTCGAGACAACGCAAACATCGTTTCCATCCCGTAGCTTCTGGGCTTTTCCAATTTCTATGGTATCCGTCTCTCTGGTTACAATGGGCATCGGCTCTCTGGACGTACGCATATATACCGGGCCATTATGAAGATAGGCCGCCTCAACCAGCAGCTTGACCTGGTTATAATCGCAGGGAGACAGCACCGTCATATTGGGGATCGCCCGCATGGCAGCAATGTCTTCTATGCACTGATGGGTGCCGCCGTCGCCGGCAGGTGTGATGCCGCAGTGGCTTCCCACGATCTTCACATTGGCATTGCTGTAGGCCACCGCATTTCGAATGATTTCAAAGGCCCGTCCGGCGGTGAACATCGCAAAAGATGTCGCAAAGGGAACATACCCTGTCTTCGACAGCCCCACCGCCATTCCGATCATATTCTGCTCCGCAATGCCTGCTTCGATATACCGGCCCGGAAAAGCTTTTTGGAAGGTTGCCGTCCCGGTCGCATGGCCCAGATCCGCGTCCAAGACGATGACATTGTTGTATTTTTTACCCAGTTCCACCAAGCCATCACCGTAGCCCTGGCGGGTTGCCTTTTTTTCGCTCATACGTCTTCGCCTCCCAGTTCCTTCAGGGCCTGCGCCAATTGCGTACCATTGGGTACCTTGCCATGCCATTCCAGCTGGTTCTCCATGTAGGAAACGCCCTTACCCTTTACGGTATTACAGATTACGCACAGCGGCTTCCCTTCTTCCTGCTGACGCATGGCGCTCAGCAGTTGGTCGAAGTCATGGCCATCTACGACCCGCACCGCTAAGCCAAAGGCAGAAAATTTCGATGGCAAGTCGCCAAGGGACATCACATCCTCAACAGCTCCGTCAATTTGCAGTCGGTTTCTGTCCACCAGCACGGTCAGGTTATCCAGCCTATAGTGGGCAGCCGCCATCAGCGCTTCCCAGCATATGCCTTCCTGCAATTCTCCATCGCCTGTCAAAACATACACCCGATTCGAACGTCCCCCGTGCCGGAAGCCCAGGGCCATGCCCACAGCCACAGACAGTCCCTGGCCCAAAGAGCCGGTGCTACAATCCACGCCGGGACACTTGTTGCAGTCCGGGTGTCCCTGCAGGATGCTGTGGAGCCGCCGCAACGTCCCCAGCTCTTCCCGGGGAAAATACTCCTTATCCGCCAGGATCGCATAGTACGGCGGATTTGAATGGCCCTTGCTGAGTACAAAACGGTCCCGTTCTTCATCATGGGGATCTGCGGACAGCTTCATTTGGTCATAGTACAGCGCCACCAAAATATCCGTGGCCGAAAGTGATCCGCCCGGATGGCCGGATCCGGCCTGGCCCATCATCCAAATCGCGTCACGCCGGATCTGTTCCGCCTTCGCCCTCAATTCCTCAACTGTCATGATAGCACGCCTCCCCAAACCGGGTTAAGCCTTTCCCAGGCTTCCGAACAGCGTCATCTTCTCAATGCAAACACGCTTGGTCGCCTCAAGGCCGGGTGCCAGCAAGGCACGGGGCGTAAAGCCCTTGCTCTGCTCATCCCTACCCTCAACAAAATACTGCTTTGTTGCCTCCGTGAAGGCAATCTGGCATTCCGTATTGACGTTTACCTTACACACGCCCAGAGAAATTGCCTGCCGTACCATGTCCGCAGGAATTCCGGAACCGCCGTGCAGCACCAGAGGCAGTTGGCCAGTCTTTTCCTGAATTTTTTCCAGAACATCAAAGTTCAGGCCACGCCAGTTTGCAGGATATTTTCCATGGATATTGCCGATACCGGCGGCAAGGAAATCCACGCCCAGAGAAGCGATCCGTGCGCACTCCTCAGGATCCGCGCACTCGCCCATGGCAATCACGCCGTCCTCTTCACCGCCGATGGCGCCGACCTCTGCCTCCACGGAGATGCCCTTGGAATGAGCAAGTTCCACCACATAACGGGTCTTTTTCATATTCTCCTCGATGGAATACTTGGAACCGTCGAACATCACGGAGGAGAAGCCGTTTTCGATCGCGTCCAGCGCTTCCTCATAAGTACCGTGGTCTACGTGCAGAGCCACCGGAACCGTAATATTCAGAAAATTCATAAAGCCCTGCACCATATCCGCAATGGTGCGGTAGCCGCCCATATATTTCGCGGTACCGCCGGAGACACCTAGAATAATGGGAGAATTGGTCTCCTGGGCAGCCAGCAGGAATGCCCGGACGCTTTCCATATTGTTCAGATTGAAGTGACCGACGGCGTAATGGCCCCGCTTCGCGTCAGTCAGCATTTCCTTTGCAGATACGAGTTTCATAACATATTACCTCCAACCATTTACATTGAAATATCGCCATTTTTAGAGACTTTTGTAAAGATAAGCAGGGAAATGACCGTGAACAACGTCAGAATCGTAGACATTGCGCACGCCTTTCCATCGCAGCCGCGGGACACCATCACATATACACCGAGGTTCAGCGTGATCGTCTTGGAAGAATACAAAATAATGGAAGAAGACAATTCTGTGATCAGCGTGACCCAGCTCATAATTGCGCCAGAGAGAATGCCGCTGAACATCATCGGCACCGTAATGCGGACCAATGTTTTCGTCTTACTGGCACCCAGGGAGATGGCCGCTTCCTCAACGGATATGGGGATCTGCCCCAGCACCGCCACAGAACTGCGGATGGTATAGGGAATTCTGCGAATGCACATGGAAATGACCATGATGATTGCGGTACCCGTCAGTGCCAGCGGCTTGCCGTTAAAGGACATGACCAGAGCAATACCAACGACCGAGCCCGGGATGATATACGGCACCATCGACAGCGTATCGATGATCTTGTTGACAAAATTAGGCCGGCGAACCACCAAGTAGGAAATCAGAATGGCCAGCACAATGATGATCACCAGTGCGCCGCCGCAAATCCGAATGGTGTTCCAAATTGCGTCGCCCATTGTGCTGAGGACCTGCTGATAGCTCATCAGGGAATATCCTTCCTTAAACATATTGCCGGTCTGGCTGGTATTCCGGAAGGACAAATAGATCAGATACACCTGGGGCATAAGGGACAGGGCCACCAGGCCATAGGCGTAAACATGGATCAGAATGCCGGGAATCAGCCTGGGCTTCTTCCGTTCAATGTGGTGCAGCGCACTCATGGAAAAGCTGGTCTTTTCAGACAGCTTCCGCTGGATCAGAAAGACGACCAATGTGATCAAAATTGCGATCACGCTGATTGCCGCAGCAAAACTGTGGTTGACGCTCGTCTCACCCACATACTGCTTGTAAATCTCCACAGGGAAGGTCCGATAACCCTCACCGATCAGAAGTGGTGTGCCAAAATCTGCCAAAGACCGCATAAAGACCATCAGCCCGGCAGCCAGGATCGAAGGCATACACAGGGGCAGCACAACGGTGACAAAACGCTTGATACCCGTACGTCCCATATTGGCGGACGCTTCCAGCAGGGAATTATCCACATTTTTCAGCGCACCGGAAACATACAGGAACACTAGCGGAAACAGTTTGGTAGACAGCACCAACAGAATACCACCGAAGCCATAAATGCTCGGCATAGTAAAGCCAAAGGTCGCTTTTATAAACTTTGTAATAAGGCCGGACCGTCCGAGTAGCAGGATCCAGGAATAGGCACCCAGGAAGGGAGCGGACATGGAACACAGCACAATCAGAATTTGCAGTGCGTTACGGCCTTTGATCTCGTAGGTATTGTACAGGTACGCCAGCGGAACGCCCAGAACCAGGCAAATCAGCGTTGCGCAAATAGCAAGCTTGAAGCTGTTCAGCAGGGTACGTGAATAATAGGGATCCCCGAAAAACTGCTGGAAGTATTTCAGGGTCAGCTTGCCGGTGTCATTGTCACGGACAGACTGCACCGTGACCCGCAGCACCGGGTAAAGCATAAACAGCAGATACAGTGCTAGGATAATCAGACTGACAATGATCCACAAATCAATCCTTTTGTTTTTTTTCATGGCGCTTCCCTCACGACTTCACAACAGACCGGGAACCATCCTGTGTAAACACGTTGATTTTCTCTTTTTTGACACCCAGCTTGATCGGCGTGTTCTTCTTCAGGATCTCCTCAATCCGGGACTCCTGAATGATCTCCACACGTTCCTGATCTGCCAGATCTACAAAATAATGGGTATTCAGACCCAGGAATGTGCTGTAGGCAACGGTGGCATTCAGGCCATCCTCTCCATCACTGGCATCCTTGATTACAAACTCCTCAGGGCGCACCGACACGATCACCTGCTGGCCATTTTCCACATCGTCTGTCAGGTTGTCCATGGCAACCTGCATTCCGCCCTTGAATTTCAGGCCACGGAATCCATTTTCCGAAACCACAACCGCTTCCAGCAAATTCGTCCGGCCAATGAATGTGGATACAAATAGATTGGCAGGGCGCTGGTACAGGGTCTTGGGGTCGCCGATCTGCTGAATCACCCCTTCATTCATAACCGCGATTCGGTCAGAAACTGCCATCGCCTCTTCCTGATCGTGGGTGACATACACCGTGGTGATGCCCAGGCTGTTCTGAATCTCCTTAATGACCTCACGCATTTCGACCCGCAGTTTTGCGTCCAGGTTGCTCAGCGGCTCATCCATCAGCAGTACATCCGGTTCGATCGCCAGGGCACGGGCAAGGGCAACACGCTGCTGCTGACCACCGGACAGCCGCTCAGGTAGCCGATCCTGGTACTGGTCAATTTTCATCAGCTTCAGAAATTTATTGGTCTGTTCTTCGACCTTATCCTTGGGCAGCCGCTTATTCTGCAAGCCGAACGCCACATTTTTTCTCACCGTCAGATGGGGAAAAATGGCATAGTTCTGGAACACCATACCGATATTGCGCTTCGCCGGATCCAGGTCATTGATCCGCCGGTCGCCAAAGTAAAAATCTCCGCCCTCAATGGAGTTGAAACCCGCGATCATACGCAGCAGTGTGGTTTTGCCGCAGCCGGAAGGGCCAAGCAATGTAAAAAATTCGCCAGGCTTGATCCCAACCGACAGATCCGGGATCACCACATTGTCCCCGTATTTTTTCAGAGCGTGGGATATTTTGATTTCAATACTCATAGCTGCCTCCATTTCTGAGAAAGCCGCCCTTGCCGCAGGGCAAGGACGGCCTCGTAATAATCTGTTAGTATATTAGTGCTGAGTCCACAGTGTATTCCAGCTCTCGAAGATCGCCTGCTGATTCTCTGCCAGCGCAACAGTATCAGCTTCCTTGTACTCGATGGTGGAAAGATCAACGATGTATTCGTTTGTCACAGACAGGGTGGAGCTGGTAGCAGGACGGGCGCCGCACTGCAGGTACAGAGCCTGGCAGTCGTCGCTCTGCAGGAAGTCCATAAACAGCTTTGCATTGTCCAGGTTGGTGCAGCCCTTGATAATGGCGGAACCGAACGCAATGGAAGTAACACCCTCGGTGGGGTAAACGATGTGAACGCCTTCTGCACCCTCGCTGAGCATCTGCACGCAGGCAGGCTCATAGGTCAAGCCAACAGCATACTCGCCGTTGTAGGCACCCTTGTAAACCGCGGAGGAACCATCGGTGATCACGATGTTGTCCATCAGCTGGTCGATGTAATCCCATGCCTCTTTGCTCTCCCAACCGCCGAAGTCGGTCAGGATGCACTGTAGCTGGTTCCATGCGCTGGAGCTGCCGGTGGGATCGGCGGTAGCGATCAGGCCCTTCAGCTTGGGATCCAGTAGATCCTGATAGCTCTCAATCTTCATATCCAGCTCCTCTTCCAGTGCGTCATTGACCCACAGGCAGGGGATCTGGGTGTCGTGATAGGTCAGAACGCCGGTGCTGTTCTTGAACTCATCGGGCATCAGGGAGTCATTGGTACATACATATTCTTCAAAATATTCGCCATAGGTAATGGTATCCGCATAGACCAGGCCGCCGAACATAATGTCAGCCTGAGGGTTGCCGGATTCTGCCTGAATACGGGTCTTGCACTCGCCGGCACCTGCCTGGGTGTAGTTGATCTGAATATTGGGGTACTTTTCCTGGAACGCGCCCATAATCGTGTTATACTGGAGGTCGCTGACCGTGGTATACACATTCAACACGCCAGAAGCCTCTTCGCCTTGGACAGCCTCAGTGCCATCCTCAACAGGGGTGGTGCTCACAGAGTTTTTCTCTGTTTCGCTGGGTTTTTCGTTTTCTCCGTTTGAGCAGGCCACAAAAGACAGCGTCATGGCCAAAGCCAGCAGGATTGCCAAGATCTTTTTCATGTTTGTTTCCCTCCGAAATAGATTTTTTATTATCAGCTCACGCTGTATAATACCAACTACGTTACACCGTGCGGGACATCAGCTCCAGCGCCGCCGAATACGTCGGGATCCCGGCGCGGCCGCCGATCTGTGTGCATTTCAGCGCGGAAACCGCACTGGCAAACCGAATATTCTCCAAAAGCTCCATGCCCTGGAGCCAGCCCACCAGAAACGCTCCGTGAAATACATCACCGGCACCGGTAGTATCCACCGCATCCACCCGGTAGGCAGGAACGGAAACAATCTTTCCATCGACCACCGCAAGACAGCCTTCGCTCCCTCTGGTCCCGATTACGATTTTCGGTCCCCATGTAGACATCTCCAGCAATGCTTCGGCATCGTTCTCTTTTCCGGATACACGAACCGGATACTTGGCATTCATAATCAGAATATCCGCCATAGCCGCCAGATCCCGATTCCGCTGATTATCCTTCTGCATCGAGCAGCCATCAAGGGAAACGGTCACGCCCGCCGCTTTTGCGATTTTTGCGGCAGCCATCGCGTTTTCATACTGGGTGCCATCCAGGTGCAGCACCTTTGCCTGACGGATCAGCCGGATTTTTTTCTCATCCCATTTGATGGGCGGCAGCCCATCCGGATAGGGAAATTTGGTACGGGAGCCATGGGACGGATCGATCATCACATAGGAAACAGAACTCCGTTCTCCCGGCACAAAGGATATCCAATCCGTTTTGACCCCATCTGTTTTCAGCAGACGGCAGATCTCATTTCCCGCTTCATCGTCTCCCAGATTACCCACGATTGCGGCGGACACTCCCAGTCTGGACGCGGCCACCATTGCTGTTGCCACTGCGCCACCGCCCTGTACACTGATCGACGTGATATGGGTCGATCCATCCTCCGGCGGGTACGCCTCCACTGTGCAGAGGCGGTCCAGGCAATTATGTCCAACACCGACGATCTGTGGATAATCACTCATCTGCAAACTCCTTTGCTTCATTCAGCCGCATGGCCACACCGGCATACAACGCGTGTATGATCGCGATTTGGGCCACATGCTCATATGTATCGTCACCTGTCAGCATATCTGTCCGGCTGGTAGAAGCCAGGCAGCAATCCGACAGCCTTGACAGCGTGGATTCCTGGGCGTTGGTAATGCTGATAATAAACGCACCCTTCTGCTTTGCAATCTTGACCGCCTCAATGATCTCCTTGGTTTCTCCTGAGCGGGAAACCGCCAGCACTGCGTCATCCTCATTGAACCGCTCCATGCGCAAATACACGAAATTGAAATCTGTTGTAATATTCATCCGCAGTCCGATTTTTCGGAAGCTATGCAGTGCGCTTCGCGCCACAGACGCAGAACCGCCGATACCAAACACTTCTATATACGGCGCAGCGCTCAGAACATCAATGGCACAGGCCAGCTGTTCATCATCCAAGGTACTGACCGTATCGACCAGCGCGTCTATACAGCCCCAAAACACTTTTTTCTTGATGCTGCAGATCGTGTCAGAATCATTGAGCCGACGGCTGGTGATGGGTGCGCCGCTTTCCCGGGTATGCTCCTGGGTCATCACCATCTTGAATTCCTTCAGGCCGGTAAATCCGGACTTTCGGAAAAAGCGCACCACCGTCGCTTCACTGACCGCGCTCTCCTGTGCAAGCTGCTGGACACTGGCCGCCAGCACCGCGTCAGGCGCGTTCAAGATATATTCCGCAACTTTCCTCTCGGAACCGCTCAGTCGATTGATCGCATTGCGTACCCGAAGCTCCCACAACGGAGTTTGAATAATATTTACTTTTTCCACGTTTATTCCATCCCCTGTATTTGTGTAATTATGATAGCAAAACTTTCAGAAACTGTCAACAACTTTCGAAATAAAACTATCAGGTGAACTTCAAAATTGTGGAATCTCATAATTTTGGATATCCGGATTTATGCACATTGACAACATCTAGCCACCCTTGATCCACAGTTTTTGAAGTCTGATCCATTATATCACGTTTTTGCAACTTTTGAAGCGTCAAAACTCTTAGGTATCCGCCCTCCCCTGCGTTTTATGAAAAGCCCAGCGGGAGTATCACACTCCTACCGGACTTTCCCTTATTTTCAGCTATAAGCGGCGCATCTCTTTGGGAGATCTTCCCCTTCCTGCTCTTTCTGTTTCAGCTCCATCTGCGCCTGGTATTTCTTTCCCACATCGATCTTCGACTGGATGCTGGAGCCACGGACGATGGTTGTGCGTCCGAATTTGGCATTGAGAGCATCGGTGGCTAGGTCGATTTTTTCAGCCTTCTCCCGGGACTGGTCGGGGAAGAGGCTGAACTGGGTCACATTCTCCCGGGTGATGCCGGTCAGAGCAATGCCCAAAAGGCGCAGGGGTGTAACCCCGTCCCACAGCTCATCAAACAGCGCTTTGCTGATCTGGTCGACCTCCCGTGAAATGTCTGTAGGTGTCTGAAGGCTCCGTTGGTGGGACTGGTTCCGAAAAGCATTGCTGCGGATGGTGACCGCCACGCAGTAAGCCTTTACACCATCACTGCGGATCCGGGCGGTAACGCTATCCACCAGGGCCAGCAGCCTATTTTCTCCCATACCCACATTCACGGTAAAGCCCAGTTCCCTTCAGAACCGGTCCTTTATGGTATGGGCCAGCGCCACCGGGTCCGGGTAGATCCGGTGGGTACCGCTCAAGTCCAGGTAGCATTCGTCAATGCTGGCTTTCTCCACCACCGGGGCGTATTCCCGGCAGATGTCCATAAACGTTTGGGAATTTTCCTCGTAGAGCTTAAAATCCGGCCGGGCCAGAAAAAGGTCAGGACATTTCCGCGAGGCCATACCTATTGGCTCGCCGGTCTTGGTGCCGAACTTCTTTCGCCCGAATGGACTTAGCCAGCACCACCCCGCTAAGCTTATCCCGGTCCCCGCCAATGACAGCGGGGATCAGGCGAATATCCGGCTCCCCAAAGGCCACCCGACGGGCCGCCTCCCTGGACAGAAAGGCGCTGTTGACGTCAACATGAAAGATTAGCTTTGACACAGCATGCACCGAACCAGTAAAACTGGACGATAGACAAAAGGCTCCCTGTGTAGGATAATAACTACACAGGGGGTTGTGCTATGCAGAAACGAAAATACACACATCTGAAAGCCATTGAGGGGGTCATATTGTCAATGCGGCAGGATGGTCTGACCTTGCAGGAGATTGCAGATGAGCTGGGATTAAGCCTTAAACAGATGAAGAACTGGTCGTACAGACACAACAGTGAGAAGCGAAATATGCTCAAAGGGATTGCGCCTAAGCCGAAAGGGAGGCCGCGGAAAGATGGCCAGCCTCCCAAGCAGGACATGGAGAAGGAGCTACATCGACTAAGAATGGAGATAAATTATTGCGGGATTTTCTGCAGTCAACAGAAAGGACGTGAGGCCTAAGGCAAAGTATGCAGTTATCTACCGTCATCGTGACGAGTACCCAATATCGGTTATGTGCAGGTTTTTTTGAGGTGTCCAGGAGTGGATACTACGATTTCGTAAAGCGGATAGGAATACCGGAAAAGGATGCAGACCTGGCTAAGGAGATTCAGAAATGCCAGGATGCCAGCGATAAAACCTACGGTTACCGACGGGTCTGGTTATGGCTGGCACACAGGAACATACATAAGAATCCCAAAACTGTTCTGCGAGTAATGAAAAAGTATGGTTTGCTGTCAGAAATCCGCCGTCGGAGGAAATGGGTAAATCTTGGTCAACAGGTGCATAAATACAAGAATCTTCTCGCTCGACAGTTTCAAGCAGATCGTCCTAACACAAAGTGGGTTACAGATATTTCTCATATTCACACCAAGGAAGGTGTACTGTATCTATCCATGATTCGGGATCTATATAACAACAGCATTGTAGCTTACAAGACATCGTCCAGACAAACAGTAAATCTGGTTCTGGACACAATACGACTGGCAATGAAGAAGGAGAAATGTAAACGCTAATATAAAAGTGAGCCACTTAGCAAGCAAACGCTCA
>CAZHGE010000063.1:0-16004 GCA_964531805.1 uncultured Lachnospiraceae bacterium | reverse complement strand
GGCTTACCTTCTCTGTCTAAAAGTGGTGTCAATCCACCTGCGTGACCACTGGAATGGAACATATAATTCACACCTGTTTCCTTATCTACCCAAATCTCTGTTACGGTCACTGCTCCCTGTGAGTAAGTTTTGTCAAATCTGTTGTCTGCCATAATTTTGTTCTCCTTTTACATTAAATTACATTTATTATACCATTCTAAATCATATTACAGAACTCTACTATCTCTTTTTTTCTTGGTTCTACTGCTTCCTTATATCCTAAGGAACATAACCCAAGCCTGCCACAGCATTCAATCTCCATATGTCCATAAAAATGTTCAATACTTCCCATTATTCTTTCACACTCCGGCATACTTGGGCCAGTCCGCAATGCTATCGTATAGCCTTTCTTTCCACTGCTTATAGAAGCATGAGGTTCGTGTGTGTTGCACCATGGAGTACATCTATCAATAAAAACCTTAAACTGCCCCGGAATATCTGCCCAATAAGATGGTGCTACCGATACAATAATGTCAGCCCATTCATATTGCTCAATTACTTTATCAACGTCATCATGCTGCAAACATTTTGCTGTATTATGACAGGATCTGCATCCCTTACAAAAATGAATATCATAGTCATCAATACAGATACTTCTTACATTATATTTTTGCTGCAACTGTTCAGAAACTATCTTTACAATTTCTGCTGTTGCTCCATTTCTTACCGGACTACAATTCATTACTAAAGCGTTCATCTTTCCCATTCCCCTCTACTAATCGCATAAACCACTGTTACTTCGTTTTCTTCATCCTTAAATTCATCCACTTTAAACATTCCATTTGCCATCGCAGTAGCACTGGAAGCCACATTTGTTTTTTTCATGTAGGAATACAAAGTGTTAAATGGCGTATTTTCAAATGCCCAGTCGCGGCATGCTTTGACTGCTTCCTTTGCATACCCTTGTCGCTGGAAGCGCTTATTAATATGGTATCCGATTTCCGGTTTGATTGTTCCATTGATATTCTGCATGGTAATACCACAGTCACCAATCATTTCATCTGTGTCTTTTAAACAAACTGCCCACAGACCAAATCCAAAAATCTTATATCTTTCTATATTTCTGGTAATCCAGTTCATCACTCTTTTTTCATCAAAAATATATGGATAATGCTGCATAATATCAGAATCTGCTAACACTTCATAAAGAGCATTAAAATCGTCCTCTGTTAATTCTCTTAAAATTAAACTTTCTGTTTCCAGATTCATACTTTTTTCCTTACATCAATATTTCAAAAATTTCATTCTTAGTTTATCATATTCTTCTTTTGTAATTTGCTCATCGCGATATGTATATACGGTATTCGAGCCATCCGGATCATCTGGATTTTCCCAATATTCTTTATGAAGGTTAAACTCGTCTACTATATTTCCCCTGCCATCATAAAGTGTAAAAAAATACATAATTCTGCCACCATGGGTTGTATCGCCATGAACTATCCACGTTTGACCATCAAATTCTGTATATCCTATGACATATGCTGTTCCATCCCCTTTATCAAGAACATAAACCTTTCCATCTCTAGCATCGAGATATATTCCACCATATGCACCATTTATGATAAGTTCGTTTTCTCCATCATTATCTAAATCCACTTTATCTCCAACGGAACAATATGTAAAATCATTTGGATCACTTGGAAGATCCGTCATATAAAATGGCTCCCTGTCTTCTTCTTGATAATATGCCTTTATCTTCCCATCAATAAATAAATCCAGAAGTTCATCCGAACTTAACTCTTCTAAATTCATTTCTTCTATATCAACGACGGCTTCTTGTAATTCTCCACTATCTGTTTCTGTTATAGACTCTTCTTCGCTTGCACTTTCCGTTATAAAAACCTCTTCACTTGCTGTTTCCGTTTCTATTATAGAAATTTCTTCCCTTGAAACGTTATTACAACCTGATAGAATTAGCATAATCATCATTATTAGTAAAATATAGTTCTTCATCCTTTTTACTACTCCACTCCTCACATGTTATAGCATAACTCTTTTAATTAACTATATCACTTCTTTTTTCAAAAAGCAGAAAAGAGAATACCTTTCGATATTCTCCTTTCCAATTCTTTCTTTAGGCGCTAAAGGGGTTATTCATCCTTTTTTAATAAATTAGCCATTTCATCTACCATGCTGTTAATTGCGCTAGCCTGTGTTGCAACTTCGGTTGTATCGTTGGCATTGCTCTCAGCCATGGCATTGATAGAAATAAACTGCTCGTTTTCATTACGGATACTTTCTGCAATATCCTGATTAATGGATACCGTTTTCTTAATAACTTCAGCCTGTTTGCTATGGGCATCTCCCATAGTATCAATAGCGCTGACAGAAGCATTTAAAAGTTCTGTCATACCCTGCATACTCTTAAATACATTTTCAAAGTATTCACTCTGTTTTCCTAATTTCTCAGAGTTCTCTTCTACCTGAGCTGTAATATCTCTTACGTTCTGTTGTACACGTTCAATAACGGCCTCTACTACCTTTAAGGATTCCTGTGTACTATTTGCAAGGTTACCTACTTCTGTTGCAACTACCGCAAATCCTTTTCCAGCTTCTCCAGCTCTAGCTGCCTCGATGGAGGCATTTAATGCTAACAAGTTTGTAGAAGAAGAAATATCACTAATCAGATTCAGTGTTACACCAATTTCTTCTACTGCTTCAGAAAGTTTTTCTGTGATATCTGTTGTTGCCTTCATAGATTTGGATACTTCACCATTGATTGTATGGAGATCATTAAGAAGTTTTTCATTTTCCAATGATTTATCCAATAAATCCCTGGAAGCCGTTTCTACTTTTTCTACATTGTCCGCAACAACTTTTTCCCACTCACTTAATTCGCTGAGGTTACTCATACTTTCGTCTGTCTTAGCACTAAGCTGATTGCTGCTTTCCACCAACTGTTCACTAGTTGCTGCTAATTCTTCTGCGGAAGCACTTTCATTTTCAGAAACCTGTGAAAGAGCCATTCCTGCTTTGTACAATCCATCGGATAATGTCTGTACAGAATTTAATATATTTGTAACATGCTCATTGTTCTTTTCTAATTCGTCTTTTTTCGCATTTACTAAGAAGTGCGCTACAAACCAAACAAAAATAGTCAGACCTGACAATGATAATACAAGAGCTACAATAAGTAATAAAAGATCCGTAAGGAATAATTCATCCTTAACCGGTAAAAGATCAGTTCCCCTGATAAACCATGCAATAACCAAAGAAATAACACATGCCAGACCACTTCCTAATACCATTTTGATATCTAAGAAAAACGCAATTAAAATCAGGAAGAAGAAGAGAAATCCCCAGAAAGTTCTAGATGGAACCATATACAAAAGATAATTCCATTGAACTACTACAACAAATACTGAAAATATCTTACCAATTTTTAATTTACCTTCTTTTAAATAACCATCTGCATCGAAAGATGTCTTCACAATAATGATTGCCGTGGTAAAATAGATAATGTCCATTACAGCTAACCCAATCGTAGCTATCCATGGAACCTCAGGATATAATCCAAATATTTTTTCTGTGTTAAACATAACTGTTGCACACATACATGCACAAACTAAAATAATAAGCCCCCACCTAAATACTGCTGAAAGATACACTTCAACAGCCGTTTTTTTCTTACCCATAAAATTTCCTCCTAGTATGTATTTTCGAACCCCATTCTGAATTTTCAGAACCTTAATAGTATCATTTTATCATTTTCGTATAATATATGCAATGAATCTATGTTTTTTCGAATATTTTTATTAGATTTAGACTATTATTTAGACTCTTCTGTCTTAATCCACAAGCTAAAATCGCAACAGTCATTACCCATTCCTAATGTTTTAGTCCGGCCCCATACAAGTTTTGGATGCATATTGCCATAACAGATATCATCACTTTTGCAAAAAAACTGTGCCAACTCCGGATGACCGTATTTTTTACAAGTTTCCACATAAGGACAGACTGTCATATCAACTGCAAAACCATTTTTCTGTTCTTTCTCTATGTAATCAAATCCAGCTGCATGACCAAACATTTTATCAAGCATAATTTTCATAATTCCGGGCACTTTTTTATATAATCCAGGGATTTTCATAATACGGGGAATCCATTTTGCCATTTTTTCTATTTTTATAAAGCACCACTTTTCAAAAACCACCAGTGCTTTCTCCTGACTTCCCTCTTTTGCAAGAAGTGCTTCATAAAAAGCAATGGAAGGCAAAATCTGTTCCAAATGCATCATCAATGCCTTACTTGCATTTTGATTATCCTCTAATAATTCAGCAGTCCTCTGATACACGTCATCAAGCAAGGACTCCAATCCGTTGTTTTTAAACTCCTTTTCTAGGCTGTATGGCATAGGTTTTTTCTTAATACATTTTTTAACTCTTTTTATCATATTCACTGACATCATTTCCCTTATCTTTTTTCTCTTCTCTTTGCCAACTTCACCAGCAATGGCCGATTATATCTCTGTACAATAACAAACATCAGATCAAAGCATGCCGCCAAGATGGAAGTTATGAGAAATACCATAAAAGAGCCAAACAAATATGTGGCAAACAAAGGAAGAAAACTAAGTAGCGCATTAATCTCATGAACAATTTCCGACTGACAAGTTGCCTGTGCGATTTCATGAAAAGTTCTCTTTTCTATTGAAAAAAGTTCCTCATTATATGTAGGTATTTTCCCTTTCCATTTTTTAACCTTTAACTTTTTATATATTTTCATTTCGAAAGGATGTACCTGAAACCATTTCTTATTGTAATCTACCTGATTATGCAAAATACAGTCCACCAATGTACCTACTAACAGACGTATTACAAGATGATATGCCATGGTTCCAAATGTAATTGCAGCAGAAAAAATCCATCCCAAGTTGGTTTTAAAATAAAAAACAGAAAAAAATATTGTTGCAATAACACTCATAAGTGCTGTTCTTTTCATTGATTTAGCCATCTGATTCCTCCTTAATCACAAACTTTCATATTTCATAAATACAAAATCACAAAATTCTATTTCGATAAAAAAGATTTAATCTCCTCACTAATCCTCTCATACTCATAATCATGAATATAATGAGGACAGTCTAATTCTATGTATTCTGCATCATCTTTGTCCGCAATATATTCTTTTGGAATACGACGCCACGTTTCTTTACCAAAGCCGGTTCCACCAGAACCATCTGATAAAAACAAAAGCATTGGAACCTGCGGTACTCCAAGACTTTCTACTATTTTTGCATTATCTTTTACTGCTTTACATTCATTAATCATAGTAGTTGTTGCTGTGCGGTTAAAAAACACAGCCCGATAAATTTCTTTTTCCTGTTCTGTTAATGTACCGTATTTTATAGCATCACTTTCAGATATTCCCGGAATCAATCTTGTAATACCAGCTCTTGCAGCCCACTCGCCTACTTTCATAACAGGAATATTGATATCCATACTTTCATAATATATAGCAAACGCACATATGCTTTGCGAATTATCTTATTGGGCCAAACTCTAACTTACTTCACAAGTCGCTTTTTAGATAAAAATACGACCAATCCGGAAAATTATTCCTGATTAGTCGTATTATATCATATTCCCATATTATTTTCTTTTTTTCCAAAATAAAATACCAGCATCAAAACTGCCACAACAACAAATGGAATGGCTCCTATAATACCTGTCGGTGCCGGTCCGATGAATGGATTTCCACCATCGACTGTAAAATACATACCGATACCGCATATGCTGTTAATTGCACCATGTCCCAAAATTGCCGGAACACAACTCTTTGTTTTCATTGAAACATAAGAAAGAAAAATTCCCATTACAATGCAGAAAAAACACATCGCTGCAATTCCCGTAAATGGAAAGAGCGGATAACCAACACCATAATTATGGCCGATTGCTGTAATCGGTGCATGCCATAATCCCCAGATTACGCCATTTACCAAGAGCATTGGAATCAACGGCATCTTCTCTGCCATCTTTGGCAGTAAGTAACCTCTCCAACCCCATTCTTCACCAAAGCAGGTAAAGAAATTCATAACCGGTCCTAAGAAAAGTGCTGTAAAAATCTGTGACATAATCAGCATCTGTGGTGTAATTTCTCCTAATGATGCACCGCTTGCTTCTATAGTTGATATAACAAATCCAAATTCCGGATCATAATGACTTGGGAAAATTAAAAAATAAAGTCCTGTTCCTACAAGTGTTAAAATGCCCGGTCCAAAATACGCCAATAAATATGTTTTGAGGTTTCCTTTAAAATTAGGCTTCATCCAGGAATTTTTAAATCCTTCTTTTGTAATTAGTCTTGTTAAAAATACACCAATTGCAGGAAAAAACATAATTACTGCAATTAATAATGTTGTGAGAGTACTCATTCCCATTCTTACATTATCCGTATCTGAAAGTGGATATATCACACAAAAAGAATAAACATAAGTAATAAGGAATGTAATCCCCAGGTAAATTATAATTCTTTTTGTCTCCAGTTTTTTATTTGTTTCATTCATATTGGTATTCTCCTTCTTCTTTAAAAAATCAGACAATGACTTTCATTGCCACTGTCTGATTTTTCAAAACTACTTGAATTTTACTGCAGTTCCATAAGCAATCACTTCTGCTGCACCCTGCATTACAGAAGACGAACCATAACGCATATTTACAATAGCATCCGCACCCATCTGCTCTGCCTCTTCCACCATTCGCTTTACTGCAATCTGTCTGGCAGTATTAAGCATCTCCGTATAACCCTCAATTTCTCCACCTACTAAAGTTTTCATTCCTGCCATAAAATCCTTACCAAAGTTTTTAGAATAAACTACGGTTCCTTTTGCAATTCCTAACGCTTCAAATTCCTTTCCCGGAATATAATCAATATTTACGAGCTGCATCCTCTTCTCCTCCTTCAATCTGCTTGATTCTTTCTTTTAATGCTAATAAAACACCTCCAATTGTAACAACCGGAAATGCAATTAGAATTCCTAAAATTGGTCCTGGTATCGGGTCCACTATTGCACCCCATATAAAAACCACAATTAATGCAATCATCAGTAAAATCATAACAAACGCCGCCGCAATAGGAGCGTTTTTCTTTTTCTGATCTACATGCGTCACATTCATAAACCTCACTCCTTCTTTTTCCATTTGTTCCATTAATAAAAGATACTTTTCCGTATCCATTGTGGAAAGCTGCTGTCCCTCTGCTTCTAACTGTGCACAGATTGATTTTTTCTGTCTGACATTTTCCTCTTCCCTATCCAGAAAAATCATATGACGTCTCATACAATCTTCCAGTGTCAGATATCCCTTTTGCAATTTCAGGATTTCTTCGATTGGAATGGATAACTGTCTGAGCAGTTTAATCTTCTGAAGCATACTGACATCTGCATCTGAATACTCACGATATCCGTTCTCTGTATTTCTTTCTGGATTTAATAAACCTTTCTCTTCATAAAAACGGATATTCTTTTTTGTAATTCCAACTAACTCTTCCACCTTATTAATTCTCATACAAGCAATCCTTTCTTTTTTCTGCCTGTTAATCAAGACTATCATTGTGCACGAATTGATTTACTTTTTTGTGCTGTGAACTGTCTTGTTGGACCAAACGCCGGCTTTGCAAGCCGTCTTATTGAACTAAGAATAGACCTTCCACTAGGTGGAAGGTCAAGAGATTTTCAAAATTTTTTAAATTATTTTTTGAAACCAGTTAATTCTTCTATTGATACACTTTCTTGTAATACTGCTGCCTACAGCTGTTTCAAAACCATGACAGGCATTTTTGATTTCACAAAATTCTACTTCTATATTCTCATCTTTCAATCGTTCATATAAAAGAATACCTTCATCACGAAGACAATCGTATTCTGCCACTTCCATATATGTAGGTGGAAATCCTTTAAATGAAGAGGATTCTATAGGAGAAGCATATTCTATATGCTCCGGAATCTGTTCACCAAGATAAGCATCCCACATCATTTTAGAAAGCTTTGCATTCCACACAGGAGTATCTGTGTATTTTTTCATAGATTCTGTAATCATACGTCTGTCCGTAGCCGGGTAAATTAAAAGCAACGCTTTGGGAACCGATAATTGTCTGTCCCTTGCCATAAGAGTAACTGCCGTTGCCAAATTACCCCCTGCACTATCGCCGCCTATCATAATTTTATTTTTATTAATTCCTAACATGTCATCATGATCCAAAACCCATTTATAGGTAGAGTAACAATCCTCAACCGGAACAGGAAATGGATATTTGGGTGCAAGACGATAATCTGTTAAAACAACTTTACATGGAATTCTTTCAGCATATTCTTTTGCAATCTGATAATGAGCTTCCGAAGCTTTTAATAAAAATCCTCCTCCATGAAAAAAAACCAGACACGGTAATTCTTTATCCGTATTTTTCGGTTCTATC
Source organism: uncultured Lachnospiraceae bacterium (assembly GCA_964531805.1). Taxonomy (GTDB): domain Bacteria; phylum Bacillota; class Clostridia; order Lachnospirales; family Lachnospiraceae; genus RGIG8767. The sequence continues at coordinate 7,553 of CAZHGE010000063.1, read as the reverse complement.
ACATACGTTTTTATCATTTCGTTTTGATAGCCCGGTATTTCATGAACCGTAACCGTTACTTTTTCATCTGATTCGCATTTATACATTTGCAAAATTCCATTCATAACAGAAAAAAATCTTACCTTTTCCGGCAGTTTATGCAAATATAGCGAGTGTAATTCTTTATCTATTGGATAGCGCATATTAAATCCTCCACATCCACCATACGAATATTATTTTCTTTCAATAATTTTGCAAATATGCCTTGTCCGTCAATTTTATTTCCGGAAAAACTTCCATCATAAATCTGCTTTACCCCGCAGCTTGGACTTCTCGATTGCAAAATAACAAGCTCTACTTCCTCTTCAAGTGCTTTCTTAAGTGCAATTTCTGCCCCTAATCTAAATTCTGAATCTACATTTCGACCATCCTTTGTTGTAACCACTCCACCTACAATCTCTGAAGGAACTCTTGGAGTAGGCAATCCTCCCAATACTTCCGGACACACAGAAATAACTTCATGTCCCTTTATGTATTCCATTACTTTTTCATTGTAATTGTTTCCACCGTTATATTTACAGTTTTCCCCCAATAAACAGGCACTGACCATTATTTTCATAGTTGATTACACCCCAATTTTAATTTATACCTGCACACTCTCTATTCTAATCTCCAACCATGATCACCGTGATAAATCATCAGCTTTGTCTGCCCGCCATCAATACAGATATTTTCGCCAGTAATAAATCCTGCTTTATCGGAAGCAAGAAATACAATCATATTGACAACATCAAGAGGATTGCCAACCCTTCCCACCGGCTGCTGTTTGGCATCCGGTCCTTCATAAACTGTATACTCCGTATCAATCCATCCTGGAGAAATTGAATTCACACGTACCATTCCGGCAAAACTAACTGCCAATGCATGAGTCAGTGCTGCAATACCTCCCTTGGCTGCGGTATAGCTTTCCGTTTGAGGTTGACTCATACGATCACGAGAGGAAGAAATATTAATGATGCTTGCACCCTGGGAAAAATAAGGTGAAAACAATTTACACAGATAAAAAGGTGCAGTAACTCCAACATTCATAGCATTTTGAAATTGCTCCCATGTACAGTTATCAATGCCATGCATCTGAGGCGGCGCATTGTTAATGAGAACATCCACGCGTCCGTATTTTTCAATTACTGCCTGTGCAAAATTCTCCAAATCAACCTTATTCCCAATATCTCCTACATAATGGTCTCCCTCACTGCAATCTATCACACAAACATGAGCACCATATTTTTTGAATTCATCAGCCGCACAAAGACCTATACCGTGTGCACCACCTGTAATGACAACAACTTTATTTTGAAAATTCATTTTTATCTTCCTTTCTGAAAACCGAAAGAGTTATACACTTCAAGTTCATTGCTAATTTTCTATTAAGGTAATAAAAAGATCATAATACGCTCTCTCAAGTCATTTCCTTCAAACAAATCACTGCAATCTATCTCATCATAAAATTCCACTTCATCCACTGTCATAAGATAGGAAATATATTCCTCTGACGGGTAATAAAAAAACAAAAACACTTCTCTCGGTTTTTCATAATAAGATTCTATCATTCTTGTCATTACTTTACGAAGTAATTCTACAGAAAAAGGGTTAAAAAAATAGTACCTGTTGACTTCCTGCGGCACCTCAAATTCCTCTGCTCTCGCCATTACAAATTCTGTCCTTGTTCTCGAAACAGCACTCTTCTGATTTTCCAAGGCACATTGATAAATTCGTTCATCATATTCAATCCCTATGGTATTTGCTTTGGTCTGATAGGACAGAAAAAAATCAACACGCCCCTTCCCACACCCATAGTCCAAAAGCACATCTCTTTTACTAATAAGTCCGCTATTAGCCAAACGTTCCAAAACGCAATATGGTGTCGGTTCATACGGATATCGATATTGGTCAGAGTTTGAATCATCCCGGCCAGTTGTTTTTATTTGCAGAAGCTTATCCCATGTTTTTTCGTTTTCTTTCATTAATATTTATTATATCCTTTTAACTTTCACATCTCTTAATTTTAACAATTTCAAACCCAGACAAAATACAAATGCACCTAATGCAATAAAAAATCCCCACACTAAGTTCCAATATGGCGAATGAATATCAAACATAAACAATAATAAATCATTCCATATTTTCAGCTCGATTGCTATTGCAAATAAATCAAACAATAAATATCCTCCGCCAAAAATCAGCATACGATGCTCTATCAAACAATCCCCATATTCTATGTAAATGAAATAAACCAAAAAACATGAAAAACCAAGGTTCCCACGCGTATATTTTCTTCATTTATATCACCACCAAATAAATTTTAAAACTTTACACTACTTTGCTTTACACGATAACTTATCAACATCCAATCTAAACACTGCTACTGCTTCTAACATCTCATTACTATAATGCCACTCCTCTTTGTTCGTTGTTTGTTTCATTATTGTATTAAGACCTCTAACTTTTTCCGCACTGTCTTCAACCAATGAAAGACGGCCACTACCTATTATGCTTTGAAATGTAGCTGAAAAATCACATGCCACTTCACCTTCTAGTAATGTATAATTTCCATCTATTTCAAATCCGACATTTGGTCTATTCTTAGCAAGTTCATATTTACGTCCTGCCTTTGCTCCATGAAAATAAAAAGTATATTGCTCATCACATATGTATCCATAATTCACAGGAACGATATAAATATCTCCTTCATCATAAAATGCAATTCGTAGTATTTGCTCCTTAGCAATAAATTCATTAATTCTATTTTTATCCGTAATCTCTCTATCTTTTCTTCTCATAACACTTTCTCTCTTGCTATTTTTATAATTCCTTATGGTAAAATTTCTTCCACTTAACAAAAACCACATTATATTCTGACTTCGCAATATTCTGATTGATACATTATTCTACCTCATAATTTATTAATATCTTTTTCTCACAATCCATAATATATTGAATATCGTCCAAATAGATTTTCAAATGACCATCCTCAATATTTTTCTGCACATCTATGTTTCCTGCATCCGCTTCACTATTCATATATGTAACAAGAGTTTGCAGTCTCTTAATCATCATAGATGGCAACTGTTCTTTTTCACTTTTACTTAAACCATAAGCATCTGTAAACAACTTCAATCTACGAATTTGTTCATCAAGATTACTATAATAATCCGGATTTGAAGGGGAAACAAAAGGAACCCATCTGTACACTGCATATGCAATATCCCAAATCCTCGGACCCGGATGTAATGTATCAAAATCGATTATTCCATGTACATGTCCATCTACAAAAGTTATATTATAAGGTGCAAAATCTCCATGACACATAACTTCTACCGGTAAACGTTTTGGCAACATCCATACTTCTTCTCCGGTTAATTTCTGAACATACTTTTCTCCAATGTTATGATAGCAGCGAAGCAATTTTGCTACCTCAATGACAACCTTATCCGTTTTAATTTCATCCGGAAAGATGTCATTATAAACAATTCCATCCACATATGACACTATTTCCATTCCCGATTCATTCATTCCATAAGGTTTAGGTATATTACGAAAACCATTTTCATGCATAAAGGATAAATATGTCTGTACATGGGGAGTCCACACATTTCCGGGTCTAATAACCTTATCTTTTTCTTTTGCTATTTTTCCTTCTCTTCCGCCATGCAGCACTTCTTTTTGATCTATATTTCTCTCCAATGTATACCAAATATCTATTTCCTCTTTACACGGAACTTCCCAAAGAGATAACAATTTTTGAAGAAGACTCTCATCCAGAAAATAGTCTGAACCACCTTCGCCATTTAATATTCTTTGATTTCTTTCTTCAATATTTTTATACCATGTCTGATCATCAACATCTATATAATGCCATTCACAGGTAATATTGTTAGAATGGCAAAATTCAGTCAAACTTTTTCTGTTTTCCAAACTCCAAAATCCCCAATCCAAAATGACATTACAACCTGTATTCACTATTTCTACAGATTTTTTCTTAAAATAATCCCAGATTCTTAAGGCCATCTCATCATGCTTATCACCCAGATTATTATCAAACAAATCCTTTGTTAATTCATCACAGGATAAGATAATCGCATTCTCTTTTTCTTTTATTTGATTTGCATAATAAGATTTTCCACAACATATCTTTCCGCAGATTGCTATTATTTTTGCCATAAAATATACCTACACTTCAATATAACTTGCCACAAAATCATCCACATTCGAAAAACGATTAACCGTTAATCCTGCTTTTTCATATACCTTTTCATACTCTGCCAAAAATTCATCATATATCTTTATATTGTTCTCTAAACAATCCGCATCATAGTCTTTCATGATGTCATATATTCCAATTGCTACATCTGTTGCAATTTCAGAAACCATACATTGTAAAGAACACATATTCATAAAAGTAGAAAAGACATCACCCGCAACCACCGCCTCTTCTACCTTATTTCTCCAATTTGAATACATTTCCTCATAGGATCCTGAAATAGAATCTGCGGAAGGCTCCTGCAATTCTTTTTTACGCAAAGTATAACTTTCTACATATAAAATAAGTGACTTCATAAGATTCTGCAGTTCCGAAACATCTTTACTTTTGGATATTTTTCGCATATTTTCTAAGAAAGTCGCATCTAACGGGAATTGTGAAAGTTCCTCAAAAATTCTTTTCACACCACGTTTAAAATAACGTCCATGAAAAATCATAATAGAATCAAGAAGAGATAACATAACCTCCGCAGCATTCACTCGTACTTTGCTTAATTCTTCATGTAAGCAGGCATCCGCATAGGAAACTTTTGCTTCCTTAATCAGTTCAGTCACTCTTTCAAAACGTTCATCAGATTTTAAAAAAGACTTTGTCTGTTCTCTTAACTCATTCAATGCTTTAAGAGCATCCTGATCTTTTACATACACAATTTTGGAATCCATTAATTTAGAAAGCTTCGCATGATGACAACCGGCATCCCATTTCAAACCTTCCCAATTTGTGCAATAAATGTCATATCCAATTTTACTATCCTCTAAAATAAAACCTGTTCCAAGTTTCCAACCATCATTATCCTTAATCAGGATCATAAGATCCAAATCTGATTTTGTATATACATCACCTGTGGCTACAGAACCATAAATTCCTATAAGTGCCAATGAGTTTGGACATATTTTTTCTGCTTTGGAAATGATTGCATCTATTATTTTCTGATTTATATTATTCATGTTCTATATCCTCAATCGTTTTTCAATCCACATGATACATTATTTTTAATCGTTGCGCTTCATTTGCTTCAAAACCAAACTTTTTATAAAAAGGAATTTTATCCGGCATAGCACATAATTCAACAAAAATATTGGTATCACTAATACCATTCTCTTTAATAAACTTAAACAATTCATTAATAAGTAATCTTCCAATTCCTTTACCCTGATACTCAGGTTTTACAACAACATCCTTGATATAGTAATCTAACCCCATATCACCAATCATTCTTGCCATAGCTACTATTTCATTTCCATCATAGATCGAAACTCTAAACAATGTATGCTCCATAGCAAGTCTTGTCTGCTCTAAGGAAGGACTATCTCCCCAAACCGTCTCCCATAGAAAAATAAATTCTTCAGCTGTTAATTCATTATGTTTTATAACTAATTCGTTCATTTTGTACCTCTCCTAAGCAAGTGATGTTCTGCAAACGTCAGCATATCCTTTTCTGCCCAATTTTGAAATTTCTTTGATTTCACACACAAAAATAAAATAACAACTCCTATAACAAGAACAATAAGTGAAATACCAAACCATACACCAAAAAATAATGGAACATTATATTTTTCATAATCCTGAGGTAAAGTACTCACAAAAGCAAGAAGGAGTAAGGAACCTATTGCACATACTATATATATTTTTGCACATAAACTGTAAAACTGAACTCCTATATTTTCCTTTTGAAATGAATTATCTCTGACTTTTATTAATTTATTACTCATCTTTTCTCTCTTTCAGTTCTACTCTATTAACCGGTTATTCGGTTCTATATCAATGTCATAATCCCTGCAATGATAGCAGCAATAATGGGAAATCCAATCATTGTCCCTACCCATTTTTTGATCATTACTGCCTTTGGAATATATGGCTGTAAATCCTCTGTTTTAGGAATAATCCATGTTTTTGTATGACCAACCCAATACCAATCAATAAAAATTCTATCAAATAAATTCATAATCCATAAGATAATTGTCATCTGCCAAAATCCACTCCAAAAATCATTGGCACCATTTATGTAATAAACCATTATCGGTGTTAAAATCAGTACCGGAACAAAAAGAGCAATTCTTATTATAATACTTGTTTTCTTAATCTTTTCTTTCGTTGTATAACCTAATTCCACTACTCTGTCCTGAACATCTTGCTCATAAAATACTACTAATCCTACTGGTCCATTTGCTATACCAATAACGCATATTAGCAATAAAATGAAACACATTACGAAACCTTCTAATAAAATAAGCATATTTTTTTCCTCCAATCATATAAATTTATATTTTCTTATCTATTTATCCACTTTGACATTCCCAATCCTCTATGCTCATGGGGATAAATTACAAACCTACAACTCTACATCAACTTTATATTCATCCTCAATCAGAATATAATTAACCTTATAATTCTGACACTGTTCCAACATTTTGGCATTATCTCTAAGCACACTTTCCATCGTACATCCCTCATCATCCAATCGTTGTTCCACAACATTCGCATATTCTTTGATATCCTCAAAATGATTCTTAACATATTGTTCACTCATAACCAGACAATAGTATTTTATATTTTCCAAATACTCCTTTTCAAAATCCTTCGCCCAATCAAAAGGAATATAACAACCTTCCACAATGAGATTCTGGTTATTTTCAATTGCTGTTTTTATCATTTCACGTACAATTGGCCACAAATAATCTGTCAACAATTCATCATTACTCATAGGAGTAAGTTCTGTATTATCGCTTCTTATTAATCCCATCTTTAAATGGTCCATGGACAGATACGGATATTTATATTTTTCTAATAATTTCTGTGCAAGTGCTGTCTTTCCGCTATGGGAAGCTCCTGTTATTAAAACTATCATTTTTTCTCCAAATTACTATTTTACAAAGTACTTTACTAAAGAAACATAATCCTATAATTTTCAAATTCATTCTTTTCATAAAGTCAACATATTTTTATTTTCCTCTAATTATACTTGATTGTCAATTTTCTAATAGTTTCAAATCCTATATTACTATGGAAATAATCACTTCAAATTTCTAATTAGGATAAAAAAATTATATTCCAGAATTTTATCCTAGTTTTTTCTCATTACAACAGCATTTTTATTGTACCTAGTATTGGAAAATGGGATAAGATTTTTATTTTCTTCTTTCTTATCCCATTTTCTTTATAAAAAAAGGCATTTTAAATGTTATAATTAAGAAATTATGGGATAAAAACTTGATAAATCAATTTTTTATCCCATAAATAAGCTGTCTTCTAT
>CAZHGE010000062.1:0-16118 GCA_964531805.1 uncultured Lachnospiraceae bacterium | reverse complement strand
TCCGGCACGATAGCGGTCTCCATGGGGACGGATACAGGGACCGTTAGAGGGGGAGACTGCTTAGATGCAGAAGTAAAAGAAAATCTAGCACAGATTATTGAAAGCGTAGAAGCATGTAAGAATGCTGACTTTGCTATGGTATTTGACCCGACATTGGTTCGTGGTATGAGTTATTATACAGGAACGATTTTTGAAATAGCAATTCCGGAGTTCGGCGGCAGCTGTGGCGGCGGCGGACGTTATGATAAGATGGTTGGCAAATTTACAGGCAATGATGCACCAGCCTGTGGTTTCTCCATCGGATTTGAACGAATCGTTCTGTTATTATTAGAAAGTGGTTTCCAGATTCCAGGCTCTAAGAAAAAGACCGCTTATCTGATTGAAAAAGGTGTCAGCACAGAAGTATTGTGTGATGTTATGAAGCAGGCACAGGAAGCACGTAATAATGGCGAGCAGATACTCGTTGCAAGAATGAATAAAAACAAGAAGTTCCAGAAGGAACAATTAGAAAAAGAGGGATATGTAGAGTTCAAGGAGTTCTATAAGAATCCTCTTAAGTAAAAAATTATTTTAGTAGTTAATTAGCGTAATATGGAGGCATAAAAATGGCAGAATCAATGAAGGGATTAAAAAGATCCCATAGATGTGCGGAATTATCCGAAAAGAATATTGGCGAAAAAGTAACTGTAATGGGATGGGTTGCAAAGCAGCGTAACAAAGGTGGGATCATCTTTGTTGATCTTCGTGACCGTTCCGGTATCTTACAGCTTATTTTTGAAGAAGATACAGTAGGAGCAGAAGGTTTTGAGAAAGCATACCATCTGCGCAGTGAATTTGTTATCGCAGTAGAAGGTGTAGTAGAAGCAAGAGCAGGTGCTGTAAATGAGAATCTTGCAACTGGTAAGATTGAGATTAAGGCAGAGTCTATTCGTGTGCTTGCAGAAGCAGAGACACCTCCTTTCCCAGTAGAAGAAGATTCTAAGACGAAGGAAGAGTTACGTTTAAAACATCGTTATCTGGATTTGAGAAGACCGGATCTTCAGCGTAATATTATGCTTAGAAGTAAGATTGCGAGTGAAATTCGTGCTTTTGCAGCTAAAGAAGGTTTTATTGAAATTGAGACACCAATGCTGGGTAAAGCAACACCGGAAGGTGCTAGAGAATATGTTGTGCCAAGCCGTGTACACCCAGGCAATTTCTATACACTTCCACAGTCACCACAGCTGTATAAACAGTTGTTAATGTGCTCCGGTTATGACCGTTATTTCCAGATTGCAAGATGTTTCCGTGATGAAGATTTGCGCGCAGACAGACAGCCGGAATTTACACAGGTGGATATGGAACTTTCTTTTGTGGATGAAGAAGATGTAATGGAAGTAAACGAAAGACTGATTCAGCATGTATGTAAAGAAGCAATTGGACTGGATGTAGCACTCCCGCTTCCACGTATGACATGGCAGGATGCAATGGACCGTTTTGGTTCTGATAAGCCGGATACCCGTTTTGGCATGGAATTGACAGATGTATCCGAGACAGTAGCAGGCTGTGGCTTTGGTGTATTTACAGGTGCACTTGAAAACGGCGGTTCTGTACGTGGTATCAATATAAAGGGTCAGGCGGAAATGCCTCGTAAGAAGATCGATGCTTTAGTTGATCTGGCAAAAGGATGTGGCGCAAAAGGTCTTGCATACCTTTGCTGTATGCCGGATGGAACTTATAAGTCTTCTTTTGCAAAGTTTATGACAGAGGAAGAATTGGCAGCATTAGTAGCAAAAATGCAGGGAGAACCTGGAGACTTGTTATTATTTGCAGCGGACAAGAATAAGATTGTATGGAGTGTATTAGGTGCACTTCGTTTGGAATTAGCAAAACAGCTAGAATTAGTGGATAATGATAAATTCAATTTCTTATGGATTACTGAATTCCCACTTCTTGAGTACAGCGAGGAAGAGGATCGTTTTGTTGCAATGCATCATCCGTTTACCATGCCTATGGAGGAAGACTGGCAGTATATCGACTCTGATCCGGGAAGAGTGCGTGCTAAGGCATATGACATCGTATTAAATGGTGTAGAACTTGGCGGTGGCAGTGTGCGTATCCATCAGGGAGATATCCAGGCTAAGATGTTTGAAGTATTAGGATTAGATCCTGAAGTGGCTCAGGAACGATTTGGATTTTTATTAGATGCTTTCAAATATGGTGTACCTCCGCATGCAGGCCTTGCATATGGTTTGGATCGTTTGGTAATGCTCCTTGTAAAAGCTGACTCTATTCGAGAAGTAATCGCATTCCCTAAGGTAAAGGATGCTTCCTGTCTGATGACACAGGCTCCAAATGTGATTCCTGAAAAACAATTAGAAGAATTATGTATTATAACGAATATACCTGAAGAACAGGGAGAGACGGCAGAATAATTCTGTCGTCTTGGCGTTTGTTGCTGTGAGAGGTATTTTTTACTATGAAAGAGTATTGTGGAAAATGCGTCAGGGGTGGTGTCGCATTTGGGAAGATATGTCTTTTTGAAAGAGGCTATGTTGATATTGTAAAAGAGCATACTGCTTATCCTGAGTCAGAACTGGAAAGACTGGATCTTGCTGTAAAAGAGACGGTTTTAGAGTTACAGGATCTATGTGAAAAAGCAAGACAGCTTGTGGGAGAAGAAAATGCGGCAATTTTTGAAATGCAGAAATTGATCGCTATGGATGATGTTTTGATTGATGAGGTCAAGCAATATATTTTACGCAATTCTTGTAATGCAGAATATGCGTTATCCAGAAGTATTAATGATTATGCAGGAAGACTGACACTTTTAGAGGATGAGACGCTGCGTGCTAAATCAGCAGATTGTATGGATGTATCAAGGCGTATGCTTAAGCATATGACCAGTGTGGAGGCTCAGGATACTTTATGGAATGAACCAGTGATTTTACTGGCACAGGATTTAAGTCCTAGTGAGACAATTAATCTGGATAAGGATAAAATATTAGCAATCGTGCTGCAGGGCGGAAGTGAGTACTCTCATATGGCAGTACTTTCCAGATCCCTTGGGATTCCATGTCTTGTACAAACGGAGATTGCGGTTTTATCCGAACTTCATAATATGGATGCGGCTGTAGATGGAGAAGAGGGAATACTCTATGTCCAGCCGTCAAAAGATGTGATTCAAAAATTGCAGGAGAGACAAAAAGAGCGTTTGAAAGAAAAACGTTTACTGCATGAATTGGTTGGACTTTCCAATGAAACAATCGATGGAAAAACCATACAGGTATATGCCAATATTGAATCGACACAGGATATTCCGAAAGTATTGGAACAGGATGCCGGAGGAATTGGCTTGTTTCGGACAGAATTTTTGTATTTATCCCGTAATATTTATCCAGAAGAAGAGGAACAATTTCTAGTATACCGTGATGTGGTTCAAGGGATGAATGGCAGACCAGTTGTTGTAAGGACATTAGATATTGGAGCGGATAAGATGGTGCCGTATCTTCCCATGATAAAGGAAGATAATCCTTCAATGGGAATCAGAGGCATCCGTCTGTGTCTGGCACAACCGCAGCTGTTTAATGTGCAGATAAAAGCACTTCTTCGGGCATCTGTTTATGGGGATGTGTCTATATTGCTTCCCATGATCTCATCGGTATGGGAAGTGGAAGAGGTAAAAAATTTAATTGAACAGGCAAAAATGCAGTTAAAAGAAGAGAAGAAGTCTTATGGTAATCCGAAACTGGGGATTATGATTGAAACGCCTGCGGCGGTAATGACAGCGGATGATTTGGCTGAGTGTGTTGATTTTTTCAGCATTGGGACCAATGATTTGACACAGTACATACTGGCAGCTGACCGTATGAATCCAGCAATGGGAATTTATACGGACCCTTACCATAAGGCAGTTTTAAAAATGATAGAGATGACAGTGGAAAGTGGTCATAAAGCAGGTATTCCGGTTGGAATATGCGGAGAACTGGCATCGGACGGCGCTATGACGGAGTTCTTTTTGCGGATTGGTGTAGATGAGTTGTCAGTACCGGTAGAAGAAGTGCTTTCGCTTCGTAAAAAGATCCGAAGTCTGGATCTTTCAAAGTAGAAAGGCGGGGTGAAAAATGGATTGTAAAGAAGTTCAGAGAAACATTACAGCCTTTTTAGAAGATGAACTACATGGAAAAAGTGCTGAAACATTTTTAAATCATATCAGCCAGTGTCCGGAGTGCAAAGAAGAATTGAGCATCCAATATCTTGTCAGAGAAGGTATGGCCCGTTTGGAAGAGGGCGGTAGTTTTGATTTGAGCAAGGATTTGGATATTTTGATTGAGCAGTCCTATAAATCAATTAAAAGTAAGCGTCTTGCAGCAATTGTAATTTATGCAATGGAATTTTTTGCGATTCTTGCAGTTATCTTTATTTTGGTATTGGTTTTTTTGAATAAATAAAATATGAAAAGAGTGGACAGTATGAGTGATAAACTGGTATTGATTGATGGCCACAGCATTTTAAACCGTGCATTTTATGGTGTACCGGAACTGACAAATGCAGAAGGTCTTCATACAAACGGAATATATGGATTTTTAAATATTTTATTTAAGATCTTAGAAGAAGAAAAACCGGGATATCTTTGTGTGGCTTTTGATGTAAAAGAGCCTACGTTCCGCCATAAAATGTATGCAGAATACAAGGGCACCCGAAAACCAATGCCTCAGGAACTGCGTGAGCAGGTAGGTGTATTACAGGATGTTTTGGCAGCTATGCAGATTACCGTTGTAAAAAAAGGCGGTTATGAAGCAGATGATATTTTAGGAACGCTTGCAAAAAAAGCAGAAGCAGAAGGCAGGGAAGTTACACTGGTATCCGGAGACCGTGATTTATTACAGATTGCGTCCGAGCATATTAAAATCCGTATTCCAAAGACAAAAGGTGGAAGAACGGAAACAGAAGATTATTATGACAAAGATGTATTAGAAAAATATCAGGTAACGCCTCTTCAGTTTATTGAATTAAAGGCATTAATGGGTGATTCTTCGGATAATATTCCGGGAGTCCCAAAGGTTGGCGAAAAAACAGCTATTAATCTGATGGTAACCTATGGTTCCATTGAAGAAATTTATGCTCATATAGAAGAAATTACGAAAAAAAGTATTAAGGAATCTTTGATTGAAAATAGAAATCTTGCTGATTTGAGTAAAGCATTGGCAACCATTAAAACGGATTGTGAGCTGGATGTTACTTTTGCGGATATGGAAATCAAGGATTTTTACACAAAAGATGCGTACATGCTGTTCCAAAAATTAGAATTTAAAAATCTGTTGACCCGCTTTTCCAAGGAGACTGTTGAAGAAAGGGGAATGGATTTCACAGCGGAATGTATCAAAGACCTTACAAAATGTGAAAATGTTTTTGCAAAAGCAAAGGAAGCGGAGCGGGCAGCCTGTCTGTTTTTACAGGATGAAGGAAGCAGCGAGTTTGCAGGGCTGGCACTTTGTTTTGATACAGAAAGCAGTTATGTCTTTTTGCCAGAAGGTTTTATGACTTCAGCATATTTGACAGATAAAGTAAAAGAACTTGTACAAAACGTGTCATGTGTTACGTTTGGCATCAAGGATTTATATTCCTACATTGGCTTGTGTGAAGAATGTCAGCAAATTGAGAATCAACCAGTTGAAAATCAACTTTTTGATCTAAAGATTGCTTTGTATCTTTTGAATCCGGTAAAAAGTGCTTATCATGTAGAAGATATTGCAAGGGAATATCTGGATATTCCGATTAAAGAAAGAGAACAGTATTTCGGAAAACTATCTCTGACACAGGCAGCACAGGAAAAAAAAGAGGATTTTGTGGCATATGGAGCAGCACTTGCTTATGTTTTATATGCGTCCGAAGGTATTGTTTTTGAAAAACTGAAAGAACTTGGTATGGAATCCCTTTATAGGGAGTTAGAAATGCCGCTTTCGAAAGTATTATTTGATATGGAAAAAGAAGGGGTTTTAGTAGACCGCGAAGAATTGGTTCGCTATGGAGAATCCCTGGTAGATAGAATTGAAGAATTACAAAAATCTGTATATGAAGCGGCTGGAGAAGAATTTAATTTAAATTCGCCTAAGCAGTTAGGTGAAATTTTGTTTGGGAAATTAGGTCTGCCTGGCAGTAAAAAAACAAAATCCGGTTATTCCACAGCTGCGGATGTATTGGAAAAATTGTCGTTGGAATATCCGATTGTGGCAGATATTTTGGAATACCGTACATTGGCAAAATTAAAATCCACTTATGCGGATGGATTATTACAGTGTATTGCGGATGATGGCAGAATCCATACGACATTCCAGCAGACGGTAACGGCAACGGGGCGCATCAGTTCTACAGAGCCGAATTTACAGAATATTCCTATGAGAATGGAACTGGGACGTAAAATCCGAAAGGCATTTATACCGAAGGAAGGATATGTGTTTATGGATGCGGATTATTCCCAGATTGAACTTCGTCTCCTTGCCCACATGTCGGGGGATGAGCAGTTGATAGAAGCTTATAAGCAGGATGCGGATATCCATAGAATTACCGCTTCTAAGGTATTCCATACGCCGCTTGAAGAAGTGACGGATTTACAGCGCCGTAATGCGAAGGCCGTGAATTTTGGTATTGTGTATGGCATCAGTTCCTTTGGTTTGAGTCAGGATTTGAGTATCAACCGTAAAGAAGCAGAAGGGTATATCCAGTCCTATTTTGCACAATATCCCAAGGTAAAAGAATTTTTGGACAGCACGGTTGAGAATGCGGAAAAAGACGGGTTTGTAACGACCATGTTTTCCAGAAGAAGACCACTTCCTGAAATTTTGAGTAGCAATTTTATGCAGCGTTCTTTTGGAAAGCGTGTTGCCATGAATGCACCGATACAGGGGACCGCAGCGGACATTATGAAAAAAGCCATGCTGACTGTCTGGAAGGAATTAAGGGAGCAGGGATTAAAAAGCCGTGTGCTAATTCAGGTGCATGACGAACTTCTTTTAGAAGTAGAAAAGAATGAAGTGGATCATGTGCGTGAGATTTTAGTAAAAGGAATGAAAGAAGCGGCAGAGTTGTCCGTGGCTTTAGAAGTGGATGTGCATACGGGAAGTGACTGGTATGAGGCTAAGTAAGATTTGAAAAGCCTGATTTTTAGCAGGGCTGGGAGAATATATGCAGATAATCGGAATTACAGGCGGCATTGGGGCTGGAAAGTCCCAGGTGCTGCAATACATAAGGGAGCATTATAAATGCCGTGTGATTTTAGCGGATGATGTGGGAAATGAAGTAAAACTTCCCGGAAAAATCTGTTATAATCAGTTGGTAGATTTGCTTGGAAATGATATACTGGATAATGAGGGCTTTATTCAGAAGGAAAAGATGGCAGCACGAATCTTTTCTGATAAAGAATTGCTTTTACAGGTAAATGCCATTATTCATCCGGCGGTTATGGATTATATTTTAACTGAGATCCAAAAAGAAAAAAAAGCCGGTATGCTGGATTTCTTTTTTGTGGAAGCGGCGCTGCTGATTGAATGTGGTTATGCGGCGCATGTGGATGAAATGTGGTATATATATGCCAGTGATGAAACACGCAGAGAACGTCTGCGGGCAAACAGGCATTATAGTGATGAAAAAATTACAAGCATTATGAATGGACAATTGAAGGAAGAGGAATTCCGAACACATTGTCAGGTCATAATTGATAATAGTAGTGATTTTAGTAATACAGAGAAACAGATTGATAAGATATTGGGGGACAAACTGTGGAAAATGTAAAGAAATATCCCGGACAACTAGTGTTTGGCTTGGACATTGGAACCAGAAGTATTGTAGGTACTGTGGGCTATCGTCAGGACGATGAACGTTTTGTGGTAGTAGCTCAGACTGGAAAAGAGCATGCAACAAGAGCTATGTTAGATGGTCAGATTCATGATATCGGAAGAGTAGGAAATACCATCCGTGAAGTAAAAGAACGTTTGGAATTAAAACTAGACCGAAAATTAGATAAAGTCTGCATTGCAGCTGCTGGTCGTGTGTTAAAAACGATTCAGGTACATACCGATATGGAATTTAATTCAGAACGTGTTGTTACACAGGAAGATATCCAGACTTTGAATTCCAAGGCAACAGAAGAAGCCTATAAGGAGTTTTTAAAAGAAACCGAGGCGGATACTCGTTTTTACTGTGTAGGGAGCAGTGTTGTCCGTTACTATATGAATGATTATCCTATGAGTAATCTACAGGATCATAAGGCTAAGAAGATTAGCGTGGATATGATCGCTACCTTTTTACCGGATGATGTTGTAGATGGTCTTTATAAGGCAGTAGAGCATGCGGGACTCAGTGTTGCCAGCCTGACCTTGGAGCCTATTGCGGCTATTGAATTGGCAATTCCGGAAAAATTTCGTCTGTTGAATATTGGTCTTGTGGATGTAGGCGCTGGTACAAGTGATATTTCCATTACGAAAGAAGGAACGATTACAGCATTTGGTATGATTCCAACTGCCGGAGATTCTCTTACAGAACCGATAGCCCTTCATTGTATGGTTGATTTTAATACAGCAGAACAGATTAAACGGGATGCTGGTGAGATGGAGATGGTTACTTATCTCGATATTATGGGACTGCAGCAACAGATTAGCAGCAAAGAAGTAGAAAAACTTTTAGAGCCATTAGTAGAAAAAATGACCGATGAAGTGGCAACTAAGATTTTAGAATTGAATGGCGGTAAGTCCGTAGGTGCTGTATTTGTTGTCGGTGGCGGCGGTAAGATTCCAGGTTACACAAGAGCACTTGCTGCCAAACTGGATCTGGCACCGGAGCGAGTAGCAATCCGTGGAAAAGAAGTGATGCAGAACATCATTTTCGAAGATACGGAAATGGAGCAGAATTCCCTTTTGGTTACCCCAATCGGTATTTGCCTGGATTATTACAAAGAGAATCATAATTTTATCTATGTAAGTTTTAACGATGTAACTGTGAAGTTATACAATAACAATAAACTGACGGTTATGGATGCAGCAATGCAGACGGATTATCCATCCGTTAATCTTTTCCCAAAGAGTGGACAAAAGCTTACCTTTACTGTAAATGGCAAGGAACGTTTTGCACGAGGAGAAATGGGAGAACCGGCAGTTATCCTTTTAAATGGAGAACCAGCCAACCTTCATACTCCAATCAAGGAAAATGATATTGTGAAGGTAACAGAGTCAACTGGTGGAGCACCGGGCAGGGCATATTTAGAAAAATTACCAGAATACAAATCGCAGATGGATATTATTGTAAATGGAGCAAGAGTGACCCTTCCCAAATATCCAGTGGTAAATGGAGAATTGATTACTGGAAGTTACGAGATTCAGGAAGGTGATGCCGTTGAATTTTTAGATTATGCAACGGTAGAGCAAATCAAAACATTTATGGATATTCCGGATCATCCGGGAAATGTCTGGATGGTAAACAACAAAGAAGCGTCTGCGGATACCAAAGTATATGAGAACTTTGAAGTGATCTGGAAATTGGTAAATAGACCACAACAGACTGTAGCACCTGTCTTAAATTCTTCTACATCAGCACCAAAGATGGCAATGGTGGCACCGGTGATTGAAGAAGACTATGTAGGTGATTATGAACAGGACGAGGAAGTAGGAGATGTTGTTGGGGAGAATGAGACAGCTGCCGTATCAGAGCCGGCTCAGCAGATAGAAGAAACTGTTGCTCAGACTACACCAGTTCAGCCTGTGGAACAGGTTGTACAGCCAATACAATCTCAGCCAGTAACATCAGTACAGGCAACAGTGTCAGTTGAACAGACAGCGCTTGCCCAATCGGTAGCCCCTGTTGAGACTCCTAAGGCAGAAGAAACATCAGTGACTTCTGTAAATGCAACAGAAGCTGCACAAGCAGAAGCAACTCCTGAAGTTCCTGCAGAACCAAGAAATGTCTATGTGGTAGTAAATGGCAAGTCGGTAACGATGACGGGCAAGCCGAAATATGTTTTTGTAGATGTATTTAATTTTATAGAATTTGATCTTTCTAAGCCACAGGGAGCTATTGTAACTCAGGTAAACGGTCATGATGCTAATTACATGGAAGAATTGCAGAATGGTGATGTAATCCAGATTTACTGGAGGAAACAGTAATGCGGTTATGTGCAATAGCAAGTGGAAGCAGTGGAAATTGTATTTATGTAGGGTCCGATACCACACATCTACTGGTTGATACGGGAATCAGTAAGAAGCGGACGGAGGAAGGGCTTTCCCAGATTGATATTTCGCTGAATGATATGGATGGCATTTTGATTACACATGAACATATCGATCATATTGGCGGCCTTGGAGTTGTCAGCAGAAAGTACGATATCCCGATTTATGCGACACAAAAGACAATTGATGCTATTCTTCGTACCTCATCAGTAGGAAAAATCGAACTGGATTTATTCCATCCAATTAAGCCGGATGAGGCTTTTATGATTAAGGATATTAAGTGTAATCCTATGCGTATTTCGCATGATGCAGCCGATCCAGTGGGATACCGTTTTAAATGTGGAAGCAAGCAGGTGGCTGTAGCGACTGATATGGGAACCTACAATGATTATACAGTTGAATGTTTAAAGGGAATGGATGCTTTGCTTTTAGAAGCCAACCATGATGTTCATATGTTACAGGTGGGACCATATCCATATCCGTTAAAACAGCGTATATTAGGAGACAGGGGACATTTGTCCAACGAAAGAAGCGGACAGCTTTTAAGCAGACTGCTTCATGATCATTTACAGGCAATCGTTTTGGGGCATTTGAGTCAGGAGAATAATCTGCCTCAGTTAGCTTATGAGACGGTACGTTTAGAGATTAATATGGACGATACGCCATATAAAGCAGATGATTTTAAGATTACGGTGGCAAGAAGAAGTGCACCATCCGAGCCGGTTGTAATCGTATAAAAGGAAAAGCAGTATTTTTAAATTGCTAATATGTTAGAGAGAATAAGAAAAAAGGAGAATGCCCAAAAGGCTAAAGGAGTTATGAAAAAGACAATCATTACCGTAGTAGGACAGGACACAGTAGGAATTATTGCAAAGGTATGTACTTATTTGGCGGACAATTCTATTAATATTTTAGATATTTCCCAGACTATTGTACAGGGTTATTTTAACATGATGATGATTACGGATATGGAAAAAACAACAAAGCAGTTTGGTGATATCGCAGATGAATTAGAAGAATTGGGAAAAGAAATCGGTGTTATCATCAAATGCCAGCGTGAAGATATTTTCAAAAGTATGCAGAGAATCTAGTCCAATAAGACGGTTCGCGGAGCGTACCGGCGTTTGGTGCTTGCATATTTGGGGTGGAAATAAGAAATAGGAAAAGAAAAGGATACAGACATGTTAAATATATTTGAAGTTGCAGAAATCAATAAAATGATTGAGAAAGAAAATCTCGATGTAAGAACGATTACATTAGGTATCAGCCTTCTTGACTGTATTGATTCTAATCTTACTGTTTTGAATGAAAAGATTTATAACAAGATTAAAGAAGCAGCAAAAGACCTGGTTCGTACCGGTGATGAAATTGGAAAAGAGTTTGGTATTCCGATTGTGAATAAAAGAATTTCCGTTACACCAATCGCACTCATCGGTGGTGCGGCATGTAAGAAGCCGGAGGATTTTGTAACCATTGCACAGACATTGGATAAAGTAGCTCATGAAGTGGGTGTGAACTTTATCGGCGGTTATTCTGCATTGGTAGCAAAAGGAAGCACACCAGCAGATGAAATGCTGATCCAGTCTATTCCACAGGCTTTAGCATGTACAGAAAGAGTGTGTAGTTCTATCAATTTAGGTTCTACCAAGACCGGTATCAATATGGATGCGGTTAAAACTATGGGCGAGATTATTATTAAGACCGCAGAATATACCAAGGAAGATGACTCTTTAGGTTGTGCAAAATTAGTAGTATTCTGTAATGCACCGGATGATAACCCGTTTATGGCAGGTGCATTCCATGGTGTGACTGAAGCTGATAAAATTATTAATGTCGGTGTAAGTGGACCGGGTGTAGTGAAGAAAGCATTAGAAAAAGTACGTGGGGAGAATTTTGAGGTTCTCTGTGAAACAATTAAAAAGACAGCATTTAAAGTAACAAGAGTAGGTCAGTTAGTAGCAAAAGAAGCTTCTAAGAGATTAGGTGTTCCTTTTGGTATTGTAGACCTTTCTTTAGCACCAACTCCTGCAATCGGAGACAGTGTTGCTGACATTCTTTGTGAGATAGGTTTAGAATATGCAGGAGCACCGGGAACGACAGCTGCCCTTGCTTTATTAAATGACCAGGTAAAAAAAGGTGGTGTAATGGCATCCTCTTATGTAGGAGGTCTTTCAGGTGCTTTTATTCCAGTTAGTGAAGATCAGGGAATGATTGATGCGGTAGTGGCAGGTGCTTTGACATTAGAAAAATTGGAAGCTATGACTTGTGTATGTTCCGTTGGTTTGGATATGATTGCCATTCCGGGAGATACAAAAGCAACGACTATTTCCGGTATTATTGCAGATGAACTTGCAATTGGTATGATTAATCAGAAGACAACTGCAGTGCGTATTATTCCAGTTATCGGAAAAGGTGTAGGAGAAACAGTAGAATTTGGTGGATTACTTGGTTATGCACCGATTATGCCGGTAAATTCCTTCTCGTGTGACGCTTTTGTAAACCGTGGCGGACGTATTCCAGCACCAATTCACAGTTTTAAGAATTAAGGGTAACCGATGCTCAGACGAATTTGCTCTGACTTCATAATTTAAGAATACAAGGGTTTTATTAGACAGGGGAAAAAGAATGGATTTTAATGCAGTATATCATAGAGCCAATGACAATTATTGTTATCCGTTAAATGTAAATGAACTGATTATCAATATTAAAACAGGATATGACGTAAAAGAAGTAAATATTGTACAGGGAGATCCTTTTTCTGCCGGTATTTTAGGCGGTAGCGAGGTGTGGAGTGGAACTCCTATGAAAATCCCTTTTAAAAAGAGATTAAAGCGTCAGATCTGGTGGACCACCACCATTCAGCCTGAATTCAAACGACTGAAATATTATTTCGAATTGATTACTGAAAATGAAAAATTTTATTATTTTGAAGATGGATTTTTAAGCGAAGAGCAGTTTCATTTGGAAGGAAGAAGTAAACAGTGCTTTGTATTTCCATGGATGAATCCATCCGATATTCCAGTAACACCGGACTGGGTAAATGATACGGTTTGGTATCAGATTTTCCCAGAGCGTTTCTGTAATGGTGATCCATCCAATGATCCGGAAGGAACGCTGCCGTGGAGAAATCAGGGGGCAGTTACCAATGATGAATTTTTTGGCGGTGACTTAGAGGGGATTATTCAGAAACTGCCATATTTACAGGATCTGGGAATCAATGGTATCTATCTGACACCAATTAATGAATCTCCATCCAGTCACAAATATGATACGACAGATTACACAAGGATTGATCCTCATTTTGGTGATGAAGAGACCTTTATGCGTCTGGTAAATGAGGCACATGCCCGTGGTATCCGTATCATGTTAGATGGTGTCTTTAATCATAGTGGTGAATTTTTTGCACCTTGGCAGGATGTTTTGCAAAAAGGACCGGAATCGGAATATTATGACTGGTTTATGATTAATGAGTGGCCGTTGGAATTAGGCAATGGCGCAGCGAGAAAGAAACAGTTTTATACGTTTGCTTTCTATGACAATATGCCAAAACTCAATACGAATAATAAAGCAGTAAGAGAGTATTTGCTGGATGTTTGTGAGACATGGGTAAGAAAGTATAATGTAGATGGTATCCGTTTAGACGTGGCGAATGAGATTTCTCATATTTTCTGTAAAGAGTTACGTCTGCGTATGAAAGCCATAAATCCGGATATTTATATTTTGGGAGAAATCTGGCATGATGCGATGCCATGGCTTAGAGGGGATGAATTTGACTCCGTTATGAACTATCCTTTGGGACAGAGTATCAAGGACTTCTGGATTGATAAGAGCCAGACGAATGACGATTTTGAATTTACTATCAACCGCTGCTATACAGGATATATGCAGCAGACAAATGATGTGTTATTCAATCTTTTAGATTCCCATGATACACAGAGACTTCGCAGTGATACTAAGAATTTGGACGAGTTTTTCCAGCAGATTGCGGTATTATTTACTATGCCGGGCTGTCCATGTATCTACTATGGTACGGAGATTGCTATGGAAGGTGGTCACGATCCTGACTGTAGAAGATGTATGCCTTGGGAAGATATTGATGCGGGCAATTACAAAGAGCGCATTAATGTAATCAAGCAGATTATCAATCTTCGTAAAACGGAGCCCCTTATGAAGAGCCGTAATTTCCACTTCCCCAACCGAATTGATAACAAGCGTGTGATTGAGTTTATGAAGGTGGGCTGGATTGATCATTACCTTGAGGTAATCATCAATTGTTCGGAGGAAGATATCGAGATTCCGTATGAAGGCGAGATCTTACTCCAAAGACATTATATTGATACTACTTTATTGAAGAATGGTATTCTGATTCGTAAGATTATTGAGAATCAGGAAGAATAAATGACAAAGGCAGATGATTTTTCATCTGCCTTTTGGAGATTATATAAATGTAAATTATCCGCAAATCACAATCTGTTTTGTAAATTCATTTTGAAATGGAGTACCTGTTTTATCTGCAATTACCGATTCGTACACATGGGAGCAGAAGATATCATGCTCAAGCAGTGCATAATCCTGTTCTGATAACTGCGCACGCGCATCTGCTAATTTAGTAATGAAGGGAATTGAGGTATTCTTTCCTATTTCAGACAGTAGCGGCAGTGCCCGTTTATGGAAGCCTAACACGCGAGCGTAAGATGCATAATCATGTGCCTTCACATCTGTATACATATCTTGTGTAATATCTAAAAGAATATGATTTAACGCGCGGCTTATACGTGTATGGGTCAGGTCTTTGGATTTTAACAGATCTTTAAATTGTGAAAAGGTCTCAAACTGATTGAGATTCTTCTTTATCTTATCAGCAAGATCGGGTGTTACATCCGCATATGTTTCCAATTCATTCCTCTTTGACAAAAGTTTGTATTTTAATAGAAGAGAAAGGGCATCCTGAGAAAGAAAGAGTTTGTCTTTGTTCTCTTCTAATATGGAAGCAATACTCTTTGGAATATAATCTAATATGCTGTATTTGCCAAAATCATAAGTATTAATTAAAGTGGCAGTGCTTATTTGTGTATTATCTAAAATAGCTGAATTTACATCTGAAGAATAAAGTATATCTTTTAATAGCTTTCGGATTGCGGTAGCAGAAGGCAAAGCACTGTCCTGTAGATATTCCTCATGATATCCGCTGCCTTTACGAAGAATGGGCATTGGCTGGATGGAAGAATTTCGCTCCAATAGAGCAATACAATATTCCAACGCTAAAATATTATTCGGAGAAGAAACGAATGCAGCCACTTCCTGTCCCCAAAGGGCAGTTAAGGCTTCTTCCCGGGCTTTAGGGAATGATTTTCCTTCCTTTATATATGCTTGTAATCTTTCTTTATATTCATTCGGTTCTTTCCATAGATAAGAAGCACATTCTTTTAATAAGGAAAGATTATCACTTTCGCATCCAAAAGATAAGGTGTTTACCACACCTAATTTATCTAATATAGACACGCCGCCTCTTGCAAAATACTGTGCGCTGGCAGTGGCAAAAACAGTGGGCAGTTCGATGACAAGGTCTGCCCCTTCGGATAATGCCATGCGGGCTCTGGACCATTTATCTAAAATGGCAGGAGTACCCCTTTGTAAAAAATCACCGCTCATAATAATAATAATATAGTCAGAACCATTCTTTTTTATTTGGTCTATTTGATATAAGTGTCCATTATGAAAAGGATTGTATTCGGCAATAATTCCAGTAACGTTCATGCTGTGCTCCTGTTTTTGTGCGTTTTGTTTTAAAATTTATACAAAGATTGTATTTGGTTTCGTACATTCTACTTAAATATAGCATCTTTGTGCCTGATTTTATACAAGATTTGCACAAAAAAATCTTGTATACAAACAAAAGAATCTATATAATTACATATATAG
>CAZHGE010000061.1:0-16177 GCA_964531805.1 uncultured Lachnospiraceae bacterium | reverse complement strand
CTTGCCGCAGCGGTAAATGGTCTGATTTTACCATCTTTTGAAATGGCAGGAGTCAGTGGACTGTTGATACCGGTTCTTGGTATTTTTGCAGGTGCGTTATTTTTAAATATGATGGACCGTTTTACCCCGCATTTACACAAATTATCCGGTGTGGAAATCGAAGAGCATCAGGATAATAAGCATTTAAGCCGGGCGTTATTATTTGTAATGGCAGTAGCCATTCATAATCTGCCGGAAGGTTTAGCGGCAGGCGTCAGCTTTGGTAATGACGATATGTCCGCAGCAATTACAGTAGCAGTTGGTATTGCGCTTCAGAATATTCCGGAGGGAATCGTGACGGTATCCCCACTTGTGATGTCCGGTGTAAAAAGAACACGTGCGGTGCTTTTGGCATCCATTACCGGTCTGATTGAAGTAGTAGGAACCTTTATCGGATTTTATGTATCGGCAGTGTCCAATCAGATTCTGCCGTTTGCCCTTGCTTTTGCAGGCGGCACGATGTTATACATCATCAGCGATGAGATGATTCCGGAAACTCATAGTCATGGATATGAACGGTTATCTACATATTCTTTGCTGGTTGGTTTTACATTGATGTTGATTTTGGATATGGTAATTTAAAATAAAATATACAAAAGGAGAGAGACCATGTTAGCAACATTAAAAGAAGTGATCGCCATTGGCGAAGAAAAAGGCTATGCCATCGGTGCGTTTAACACACCAAATTTGGAATGTTTACTTGCTGTAATCCAGAATGCAGAAGAGATGAATGTACCGGTTATTATTTCCCATGCGCAGCTGCATGAGGAGATTGCACCACTTATGGACATCGGACCAGTTATGGTTATGGCAGCAAAAGCAGCAAAGGTGCCTGTATGCGTACATTTAGATCATGGTGAAGACTTGGATTATTTAGAAAAATCATTGGAACTCGGCTTTACTTCAGTTATGTATGATGGTTCTCTTTTGTCCTATGAAGAAAATGTTGCCAATACCAAAAAAGCAGTGGAAATGGCAAAAAAATACAATGCAGATGTAGAAGCTGAGATTGGCGTTATGGGAGGCAGAGAAGCTGGTGCTTCTGGCTCTGGACAAAAAGCAGAGGATATGTATACCGATCCAGATGTAGCAGAGCGTTTTGTGAAAGAAACCGGCATTGATGCTTTGGCAGCATCCTTTGGTACTGCACATGGTTTATATAAGGCTGCACCAAAACTGGATTTTGATCGTATTGAGCGGATCAAAACACAGACAGGAGTTCCTCTTGTTATGCATGGCGGTTCCGGTGTGAGCCCTGAGGATTATAAGAAAGCCATCAAAAAGGGCGTAAATAAGATTAATTATTATTCGTATATGTCAAACGCAGGCGTAAAAGCGGCAAAAGAACTTTTAGAAAGTCAGGATGTTACATTCTATCATGACATAGCCATGGCAGCACAGAAGGCGATGAAAGCAGATGTGTTAAAAGCAATGCAGGTATTTTATGCGGGGAAGTAATTGGCTTCTTGTGAAAAACGGCAGAATTTGTTAAATGAAAACGAAAAAAACTGTCAGAATATTTATTGACGGCAGAAAAATGGTGTATTAGTATAAATGGGTGGTTTTTCTAAAATGAAGCCAAAGGAGATATGAAAAAATGGGTGGTTTTTTTGCAGTAGCATCAAAAGAGTCCTGTGTTATGGACTTGTTTTTCGGAACAGATTATCATTCCCATTTAGGTACCAGACGTGGAGGAATGGTTGTTTACGGTGAAAGAGGATTTGACCGTGCGATTCACAATATACAAAATTCTCCATTCCGTACAAAATTTGAGCGGGATGTAGACGATATGGAAGGCAATATTGGTGTAGGATGTATTTCAGACTATGAACCACAGCCTTTACTGATCAATTCCCATTTGGGAAGTTTTGCGGTTGCTACCGTGGGCAGAATGAATAATCCGGATGAATTGGTAAAAGTATGTTACAAGTATGGACATACCCAGTTTATGGAGATGAGCGGTGGTAATATTAATCCAACTGAGATTGTGGCAGCACTGATCAATCAGAAACGTACCATTACTGAAGGGTTACAGTTTGTTCAGGAGATGGTAGAAGGCTCCATGACCGTTATTGTGGTAACTCCTCAGGGTGTATATGCAGCCAGAGACCGTTTGGGACGTACTCCGGTTATCATTGGTAAAAAAGAGAATGCTTTCTGTGCATCTTTTGAGAGTTTTGCTTATCAGAACCTTGGTTATCAGGATTATAAAGAATTAGGACCAGCTGAAATTGTATACTTTACATCAGAGAGTTGTGAGACGGTAAGTGAGCCGGGCGAGGATATGAAGATTTGTTCCTTCCTCTGGGTTTACTATGGATATCCTACATCCAGTTATGAAGGTGTTAATGTAGAAAAAATGCGTTACGAATGTGGCCGTTTATTGGCACAGCGTGATGATGTGGAGCCGGATTGTGTAGCTGGTGTACCGGATTCTGGTTTGGCGCATGCGATTGGATATTCCAATGAATCAGGCATTCCGTTTTCGAGACCATTTATCAAATATACACCTACCTGGGCGCGTTCTTTCATGCCGACCAGTCAGGCACAGCGTAATCTGACTGCGAGAATGAAGATGATCCCGGTTCAAGAGTTAATCAAGGATAAAAAACTGTTGATGATTGATGACTCCATTGTTCGTGGTACACAGTTAAGAGAAACAACAGAATTTTTATATAACAGTGGAGCAAAAGAAGTGCATATCCGTCCGGCGTGTCCACCGATTATGTATGGATGTAAATATCTGAACTTCTCACGTTCTTCTTCTGAAATGGAATTGATTACAAGACGTATCATTCAGCAGAGAGAGGGAGAAGTAACAGAAGAAAAGTTACAGGAATACGCAGATCCGGACAGCCAGTGCTATAAAGAAATGGTAGAAGAAATCCGCAAGCAGCTGAATTTTACAACGTTGCGTTATCATCGTTTGGACGACATGATTAAGTCCATCGGTATTTCACCATGCAAATTATGTACGTATTGCTTCAATGGAAAAGAATAGAATCGCTTCATAGAGATGTAATGAAGTATAATAAAGGCAGCATGATGTTTTCATGTTGCCTTTTATGATAGTATGAGTTCAGGATGATTTTTGCAGAGGTGTTTATGAAAAAATTAATGTTTATGATGGCATGCGCACTTTTATTAACTGGATGCGCAAATTTGGAAGAAAAATCAGAACAGGAAAGTATAGATGTTGGGGAAATGCAGTTGGAAGAAATGGTAAGTCTGGAAGAAGAAACAGAACTTGATAGTGGAGAAGGTGATTCTAACATTTTATGGGAGGAGAAATATCTCCGTATTCCTGAACTTCAAAACGAATATGAGGTGTGGTTTTATGCGGATTCACATATCATTATCCCAGATGATACAGCATCAGATGAAGTGAAGGCCTATTCGGCAGAAAGACAGCCTGTTTTTGCAAATGATTTAGGAGTAGATTCATCTGAAATCTTTACACAGTTTGTCGAGCAGGCAAATTCAGAACAGCCGGATTTGATTCTATTTGGCGGAGATATTTTGGATTTCCCTTCAGATGCTAATGTTTCCTTTCTTAGAGAAGAACTGGGCAGATTGAAAGTTCCGTATCTTTTTGTTATGGGGAATCATGACTGGACTTATCCGTGGGAATATATGACGCCCGAAGGTGCAGAGAAATACCGCCCATTATTAGAATCCATTACAGGAATGGATAGTTATGCAGGTTTGGTGGAATGGGAGGATATTGTATTTTTAGCTGTAGACAACAGTTCCAATCAAGTTGCGCAGGAAGCGGTGCCTGTAATCGAACAGGCATATGCAACGGGCAAGCCAATTGTGCTGGTACAGCATGTTCCATTTTCCAGTGAAAAATTAATTGCACGGGCGAAAGAAGACTGGGCGAATCCGGTTACTTTAGGAATGCAGGTACATGGCGGGATTCCGGTTAATGCGGTATCGGATGCATTATATAAAAATGTATTGAGTGACGAATCCCAGATTCGCCTTGTATTAGCGGGACATGTTCATTTTTCATACGAAGAACAGATTGCTGGAAGGACAACGGAGATTATAACGGATGCGGCCTTTAAAGGCAGGGCTGTAAAAGTATATTTCTCTAAGGAATAGGTAACAAATTTCGGAATTGATTTTTTTACATTATTAACAAAAATTATTTTTTAATGAAAAAACACTTGCGAACAACCGGTTGCGCTGGTAAGATAATGTCAAGGGGTTTGGTTGGGTACTTATAGACTATATAAGTATCTGACCGGAGAAAAAAGAAATTGAGATAAGATACTTGATATCAGGAGGTTTGTCTTATGAAGAAGCGTATTTTAGCAGCACTTTTAGCAGGGACTATGTGTTTGTCTCTGTTAGCTGGCTGTGGTAGTGCGTCAGCAACAGATGCAGCTACAACAGAAGAAGGAGAGGCGTCTGTGGAAGAGGTGTTTGAGCCTTATGAACCAGTTCTTCCTACAGTGGCAGAAGAAGCAGAAATCTATGTAGAAAAGATTGATGGTCTTTCTGAAGATTTCATCAAAGGCGTAGATATTTCGACTGTTCTTGTTCAAGAAAAAAGTGGTGTCGTATATTATAACAAAGAAGGTCAGGAAGATGATCTTTTTAAGATTTTAGCAGATGCTGGTGTGAATTATATTCGTGTCCGCGTTTGGAACGATCCATATGATAAAAATGGTATGGGATATGGCGGTGGAAACAATGACGTGGAAACGGCTGCAGAGATTGGCAGACGTGCCGCTAAATATGGCATGAAATTATGTGTGGATTTCCATTATTCTGATTTCTGGGCTGATCCAGCAAAGCAGTTTGCGCCAAAGGAATGGGCTCACTACAGTTTGGAAGACAAAAAGACTGCGATATATGAATTTACAAAGACATCTCTTCAGACCATTGCAGATGCCGGTGCGGATATCGGTATCGTACAGATTGGTAACGAGATCAATAATGGTATTGCTGGAGAAACAGATACAGAACGTATGATGGCACTTCTTACCAATGCTTCAAAGGGGGTAAGAGATTATTCAGCAGAAAGCAGTTCTGATATCAAGATTGCTGTTCATTACACTGGTATTGATGATAAAAAGGGTGTTATGAATATTGCAAAGACATTAGATGAATACAGCATAGATTATGATGTATTTGGTGTTTCTTATTATGTATTCTGGCATGGCTCTATGGAGAACATGATATCATTATTAACAGATATTAAGGAAACATATGGTAAAGAAACAGCTGTCATGGAAACTTCTTATGCTTATACATTGGAAGATGGTGACTGTACGGATGGTAACAGTGTAGGAGAAACAGATCTTTTGGATGACTATGCAGCAAGTGTACAGAGTCAGGCTACCTGCATCCGTGATGTAATGGCAGCAACACATGAAGCTGGCGGACTTGGTGTATTTTATTGGGAGCCGGCATGGATTCCGGTAGGAACGGATAAAGCGGGCAACTCTAAGATTTGGGAAGAATTTGGTTCAGGATGGGCAAGCAGTTATGCTTCTAAATATGATCCTAATGATGCTGGACAGTATTATGGCGGCAGTTCATGGGATAATCAGGCATTATTTGATTTTGAAGGACATCCGCTTGCATCATTGGATGTGTTTAAGTATGTAAACTATGGTACAATCTGTGAACCTGCAATTGAATTTATTAGAGATACTGTAGTTAAGATTAATATTACAGAAGAAGTGGTTATGCCCCAAACAGTGGATGCGGTGTTTAATAACCGTTCATTAAATGGTGGTGTACCGGTAACATGGGATGCAGAGCAGGTTGCAGCAATCGATACATCTGTTGATGGTGAATATACGATTGACGGTACTTTGGAAGACGGTACAGCTGTAACAGCAACGGTAGAAGTTGCAAATGTTAACTGGCTTGAAAATCCAAGTTTTGAAAATAAAAATACAGCTATGTGGGCAGTAACCTATGAAGGGGATAAGAATCCTACAGATGTGCAGACAAAATCAGCGGATGCCATGACTGGTGAAAACAGCTTCCATTTCTGGAGTGAATCCGATATGGCATTTACGGTAAGCCAGACTATGTCAGGTCTTGCGGCTGGGGATTATACGATTACAGCCAATATTCAGGGTGGCGATGTAGGAAGCAACGCAGAAATTTATCTGTATGCAATCGTAGATGGACAGGAATATCGTTCTGAAAATGTAACACTCACCGGATGGGTACAGTGGCAGACACCTGCCATTACGGATATTCCGTTAGCAGAAGGTCAGGAGATTACAGTGGGTATGTCTGTAAAGGCTCCTGCAAAAGGCTGGGGTACAATGGATGATTTCTTCTTGTTCAAACAGTTGCAGTAAATGGATTTATACGCTATTATAATGAACTAGATATAAAAACTGTTTATTTTCTTAACAATAAGAGAATAAACAGTTTTTTTGTCCAATAAGACGACTCGCGAAGTGTGGCATCGTTTGGTTTAGGAGGAGAACAAATGAACAAAAAGAAATGGATGATTGTAGTTTTGGCAGTTGTTGTATTAGTGGGCGGAACCGTGTTTTTTGCAATGCAGAGTAATAAGCCCCATGAATATTATTGCGATAAATTTATGCTGACAGTGGATGGGAAACAGTATGATCTGACATCAATAGAACTGGGGCTGTCTTCCGTGTCCGCGTTACAGCCAATTACAAATAACCAGTTATTTATTTTAGGAAGAATTGATGAGAGCAATAATATGCTTCTTGTGTATGATTTTAAAAAAGATGATTTTATTTTTAAAGAACATGGCGTAACCATGTGCTGGATTCAGGATAACTATGATAGTGTACGTTATTTAAAAGAAAATATGGTATATGATTTGGATGGAACTGTAATTTATCAGCCTGATTCTGAGCATACTGTCAATATGATCGAATATGTGGAAACGGATTTTTGCATTACCATTGCAGATTTAGAACATCAAAATCCAGAACAGGTGTGGGTTGAATAGTTTATGAATTATTTTGAACAAAATAAAGCGGATATGATTGCATATCTGCAAAAGGGCTGTAAGCCCAAAGGAACCCCCTTACGCTTTGGGGTAGAATTAGAGCATTTTATTGTAAAAAATGACACAAAAGAAGCGGTTTCCTATTACGGTGAGTGCGGAGTGGAAACTATTTTAAAGCAGCTGATTCCATTTTATGAAAAACAGGATTATTCACAGGGGCATTTGGTTGCACTGACAAGAAAGGATATTTCGATATCTTTAGAACCAGCAGCACAGTTAGAAGTCAGTATTTCACCCCAGGAAGAAATTAAGCAGATTGGTGAAATCTATGAACAGTTTTTTGTGGAGATTGCCCCGGTCTTAGAACAATATGATTATGAAATGGTTACGACAGGTTATCAGCCGGCTTCTAAGGTAGAAGAACTGGATTTAATTCCAAAGGATCGTTATCGTTTTATGGATGCCTATTTTGGCAAAATAGGTCCTTATGGAAGGCAAATGATGCGTGGGACAGCAGCTACCCAGGTGTCCATTGATTATTTTAGTGAAGAAGATTTTAAAGAAAAATACAGGATTGTTTACCGGTTAAAGGATTCTCTTTCTGGCATGTATGAAAATACTCCTGTATATGAAGGAAAGGAATGGGAGGAGGGCCC
Organism: uncultured Lachnospiraceae bacterium; assembly: GCA_964531805.1. Classification (GTDB taxonomy): domain Bacteria; phylum Bacillota; class Clostridia; order Lachnospirales; family Lachnospiraceae; genus RGIG8767. Next base: position 8,518 of record CAZHGE010000061.1, on the reverse strand, counting down.
TCTTCGGGCAAAAATATGGGAAAATACGGATAAGAGGCGGTTTGATGTTGAGCCTTTTATGGAAAATGGAACCATATCCTTTGAGGGGTATGTGGATTTTATCATGCAGGCCCCCATCATTGTAAATAAACAAAATGGTATAGAAACTTATGATGAAAGAACCATTGGTGAAATCTGTGAGGAAAGAAGATTGACTGAGGATGAGTTGGTACATGCTATGTCCATGGTATTTCCGATGATTCGTGCAAAACAGTTTTTGGAGATTCGTTATGCGGACAGTATGTCAATTGAGCGTGTTATGGAATATGTTGAGGAATTAAAGCAAACGATAACAAAAGAATGAATGGAATCAAGTTAAAGGAAAATGATATGACACTACCGGAAATAGAAAATTATTATAAAACTGAAATAATAAATCATTTGGAATTTCATAGACAAAGTGGTAAGGATGCTTTGGATTATCTGGATCATTCTACTGCAAAATATCATGGGAAGACGATTTATTCTCTGTATGTTCCTAAGATTTTAAATTTAGAAACTGTAAAGGTTTTTAAACAGACAGCGGAAATGATGGCTTCCATTATGCAGAAGGTGATAAGAGAATATCAGAAAAATGCGGCGTATCGAAGCCTCTTTGGATTTTCAGGTCGAATTGAGGAATTAATCCTGCACGATCCTATGTATCAGAACATATTGCCAGTCTGCCGTGTGGATATTTTTTATAATGAAAAAGATGGCAGTTTTTATTTCTGTGAATTTAATACGGATGGCTCTAGTTCCATGAATGAGGATCGGGAATTGTGCACAGCGTTTTCCAAAACGGCATTATACCAAAGTTTGAACCAACAATTTGAAATCAAAAGCTTTGAATTGTTTGATTCTTTAGTGGATGCTTTTTTAGAAAACTATGAGACATATGCATATAAGGTGGAGAATCCGACGGTTGCCATCGTAGACTTTTTGGAATTGGGGTGTTCTATGGAAGAATTTGAACAGTTCCGGAAAAGTTTTGAAAAAAGAGGATTAAAGGCTTATATCTGTGACATCCGTTCTTTGCATTTACAAGATGATAAACTGATTATGGAGAATGGCGAAGTGGTGGATTTGATCTATCGTAGAGCGGTAACATCGGATATCTGTGAACAGGAAGCAGAAGTACAGGATTTTATGAAAGCTGTGCTTTCTCATAAGGTCTGTTGTATGGGTAGTTTTTGTACACAGACGGCTCATGATAAATCATTATTTTATATTCTGCGTCATGAAATGACACAAGCTGTTTTGACAGAAGAGGAGAATGGTTTTGTAGAGAAACACATTCCATACACAGAGAAATTGACTGAGTCAGTCGTTAAAAAACTCGGTATTTTAGAAGAAAAAAACAAATGGCTGATTAAACCTAAGAACTCATATGGAGCGCGTGGTATTTATGCAGGTGTCCGTTCTACCGATGAAGAATGGGAAAACGCAGTTAAGGAACATATGAATACAAATTATATTGTACAACAGTTTATTATGCCTTATCAGACGGCGAATATTGATTTTCATAAAGATAATCCGGAACTTCGTAATTACAGTAATCTGACGGGGTTATATGTGTACAACGGCAAGTTTGCAGGGGTGTATTCCAGACAATCAAACAATGAGATTATTTCCAGTGCTTACGATGAAAATGATATTGCCACGGTTTATATAGAGGAAAGAAAATAAGGCAGGCTGTCAGGAATTAAGAAAATCCTAAGATTGTAGAAAGAATTCCTTTTATGCTTAATGATATGATACAATTATATAAAAAGTGAAAAACTGTTTATGTAATAAAGATGAAGAAAAGGATTGTATATGAAAGAATTAAAAAACAAGGAAGTTATAATTGGGTTAGCGGCATTGATTGTATTGTGTATCATTGCTATTTTTCTGATTTTAAAAAGAGAATTTCCGCAGGAACAGAAGAATGTTGTGTCTGTTGAAGAAATAAATATAGAAGAAACTGCGGAGGAAGAAAATGGCGGTTTCGATACGAATGAAAAAGAACAACTTCTTGCAGAGGAAGCAGAATATGCTTTGGAAGCAGAGAATGAGTTAAAATTAGCACAAGAGGTGCAAACAGAGCAAAAACAGTCTTCTGATGCAGAATCTATGAATAATCTTGGATTAGAAGAATTTGGAGATCAACTGAATGAATATTATACTTCTCCTCAATATGCAGAATATACGGGAGAAGATATGTGGCAGTTAGAGGAATTATTCTATTACTGGGATGAATATAAATTAGATGCCGTAGACGATTTAATACGTCTTCCCCGTCTTAGAACTGCTTTTACCAATGAATTAACGGGAACCAATCAGTTTCACTATTATGGTTCTTTTAATGGAAATGGTCAGCCGGAAGGAAGAGGTGTGGCTGTTTATGAAAATAATACCTATTACTGCGGTGATTGGAAAAATGGGAAGCGTCATGGAAGAGGCATGTGGCTTCAGATCTTTCCGGATAAGCCTTCTACAGTAAATGGTGTGACTGGCGTGGTAGTGCACAGTTATAATGGACTGTGGGAGAATGATTTTCCAAATGGAGAAGGACAGGAACATTTTGAATATGATTTGGAAGAGATGGAAGGCGAAGATATAATTTTAAATGTCATTGGTTCTTTTAAGGATGGTTATTATGATGGTGAGTTATATATCATGACCATTGCAAAAACGGGAAGTACTACCGATTGGGATGCGGATGCTCAAAGAGGAAGTTTTGTTTATGTTCATGATCAATACGGAACCACAGGGAAACTGCCCGTTTGGAGACGAATGGAAGAGGTAACAGAAGGAAGCAAATATCGTTGGATGGCTGAATCAGAAAATGTAAACTGGGGTATTTCCGGATTGAAAAAAATGAATTAAAAACATCAGAAAAGAGATAACAATGGTTAAAGAAGAAATACGAATTGAGAAAATTATTGTACACATTTTAGATAGTACAGTTGGAATGCCGGTATTATCGGATGAACAAATTGATTTTGGATCGGATTTTGCTGATTTTATCAAGGAGCATATATATAAAGTGGCTTCAGGAGATGATGTGAGGACTTGTGCATTTTATGAAAATGAGTCGGAAATATGTCAGATGCTTCGTGATTACAAAGAGGATGATTTTATTCCATTAAGTAAAAAAATGGCAGAATCTTTATATCAGATTATGAATAGCAATGTGGATATTCCTTCTGCGGATTTGACAATTGTACGTTTCAAAGACCGGGATTACGAATATCTTGCGATTCTTAAAATTAACTTACGCTCCAATTATACCCACCGCACAGCGTCAGTAGGAGATGGAAATGCCAATCAGATTGTGAAGTTTAAAGCCGTTTTTCCAACGGAATCGCAACGATTAACAGAGGCTGCAATTATACGTTTGTCCGATTTGCAGGTGCGTTTGGTGGAGAAAAAATATGATATCAATGGGGAAAAAGTAAATTATTTTTCCTATTTATTCTTAAAATGTAATAGCAGTCTGTCGCCGAAGACTAAATTAAATATTGTAACGAAAGCAATCGAAAAAGTGCAGGATGAAAATTTGGATGAATATACAGCGTGTGAAGCAAAAATGCGTGCAAAGTGTATTATTCAGGAAGAATTGGAGCGCAATGGTGGGTTCGTAGTAGAAGAACTGGCAGACCGTGTGTTTGAAGAACAGCCACAGATGCGTAATGAATTTCAGGAAAAAATGGAAAAGTACGACATGGTGAAACAGGAAGTGATTCCACAGAATGAGACTACCGTTCGTAAATATCAAAAACAGTGCCTGTATACCGATACGGGAATTGAAATCAAAATTCCAATGGATCGCTATAAAGATAGTGACAGCGTGGAATTTATTACAAATCCGGATGGAACGGTATCTGTGTTAATTAAAAACATAGGGCATTTAGAAGCGAAATATTAATTAGTTAGTTGATAGCATGTATATGAGGGGAATTATTATTTTTCAGGAGTGCTGATATGGGGAATATTATTTCGTATTTAGAAGAATATGGTCAGATGACGTTTGTTGAGTTGCCATTTAACGAAGTGGATGCCTTGATTCTTTCGCAGTTTTCGTATTTAAAGTTAGACGGGTTGATTCCGAAGATAACGGATGAAGAGGAATCAGTGTCTTTTCTGCATTTGGCTGGGCATATGGATGAACAGGTTGTGTTTTCGGATGAACGGTATGAAAAGGATAACAGGCTCTTGTTTGAACATATGTTAAACAGCAGACGTTTTTCATCAACACGTTTTAATTATTATGCAACAATCATTGATGAACATGTGGAAACACAGTTTTGTGCTTTGACCTGCTTTTTGGAAGATGCACTTCCGGTTGTCATATACCGTGGTACGGACGAAAATTTTGTGGGGTGGAAAGAAGATTTTAATATGGCATTTAAAAAGCCGGTTCCAGGACAGCATCTGGCCAAATTGTACCTGAATCAGGTGGGCGGATTGGTGTTTTCTGATTTTATAGTGTGTGGTCATAGCAAGGGGGGAAACCTTGCAGTTTACAGTAGTATGAATACTTACCCGGATATTCGTAACCGGATTAAGAGGATTTATAGCTTTGACGGACCGGGATTTCGACCTGAAATTTTAAAGAGTGAAGATTATGATACGATTTCGGATAAGATTGAAAAATACATTCCAAAGTCTTCCCTTGTTGGAATGCTCTTAGAGGAACATGAAGATTATCTGGTGGTGGATAGTCATTCTGTTGGTGTATTGCAGCATAATCCCTATACGTGGCGTGTAAAAGATGCGTCTTTTATAGCAAAAGAAGAAGTTTATAAGAGCAGCCAGTTTATGAACACAGCATTGAATGAATGGATATTGGCACTGGATGATGAGCAACTGGAATTGTTCGGTGAGACACTTTTTTATATTTTAGAAGGCTGCGAAATGAAAAATCTTGTAGAAGTAGCGCAGGACTGGAAAAAGGGCATTAACAATATGATCCGGGCTTCTAAAGATGTGGAAGAAGAGACCAGGGATAAAATCTATGAAATTTTACGAATTTTGGCTGAAATCTTAAAAGAAAATGCTAAAGATAATTTTGACAGAAGAAAAGAAATGATTAAGGAGAGCATAAAAGATAACATAATAAAACGATAAAATTTAGTGGTAAGTTACTTTATTTTGTTGTGTTTTCTGTCGATAAGTTGTAATATTATAGTAAAGAAGGACTAGTCTGCTTACATGGATGTAACAGCGTATCAATGGATTGAATACCTTAAGGGTAAGGAGGGCGCATATGAATATTAAAAATGATTACAGTTATTTATTTGACAGTTTAAATAATTCCAGTTCCAATTCAGGCTCTGGCAGCAATTTGTTCAATGCAATTAATTTAAGTGAATACAGCAGCATAAAAACAGGTACTTATGGCAAACTATTGAAGGCATATTATGCAGAAGCAGATTCTGATAGTGTTGATTCTTCAAAGGATACAAATACTAAGAAAAATACATTAAAGCAAGATACTGAAGTGGAAAAACTTACAGAAGTTTCTGCCAGCGCATCTACTTTAGAAGATAGTGCAGAAAAATTAATTTCAAGAGGCTCTGATTCTTTGTTTAAAGAAAAAGAACTAACTGTGAAAGATGCAGACGGTGAAGAGACTAAGGTTATGGGTTATGATACTGATGCGATTTATAAAGCCGTTAAAGATTTTACAGATAAGTATAATTCTTTTGTGAAGTCTGTAAATGGATCTGATTCTACAAAATTGGATCAGGAATTAGATAATTTAACAGCTGTTGTAACAGATTATTCGCAGCTGTTAAAGAATGTAGGTGTTACAATTAACGAAGATAATACCCTTTCTGTAGATGAGAAGACATTAAAAGAAGCAGATATTTCTGAACTTAAGAAAGTATTTAACGGAAATGCTTCCTTTACATATAATGTATCTACAAAAGCATCTATGATTGGAGTGACGGCTAACAGTGAAGCTAATACCATGAAAAATTATACTAGTACAGGTGACTATGACAAGGCATTTAGCACAGGTAATTTGATGGATAGTCTGATATAGAAGATGAAAAAGCCGCTTGTCGGACTAACTTTATATCTATTTTTTGAATTGTATAAATTTTTTGAAAAAAAATAAAAAAAACACTTGCACTTCTGTGAGAACTCAGATATAATCGTACAAGTGTCAGGACGATATGTGTCAACCGCATCTGAAAAACAAATGTTAATTTACATAAGTTTTTTACTTGACAAGAGAATGAATTACGACTACAATGTAATTCGCGCAGGAATGGCGGAATGGCAGACGCGCATGGTTCAGGTCCATGTGATAGCAATATCGTGAGGGTTCAAGTCCCTTTTCCTGCAGTAGCTGTAGTGATACAGTAAGCGGAAGTGCTGGAATTGGCAGACAGGCAAGACTAAGGATCTTGTGTCTGTATAGACGTGTGGGTTCAAGTCCCATCTTCCGCATAGAAATGAAAAAGAGTAGGTCGAAACGACCTGCTCTTTTTTGCTCTCAGACCGAGGAGACACTTGAACTCAGGGTTCAAGGCCTCCTCGGCCTGACGGTCTTCGTCGGTCGATTCGGTGGGAGAAAGGTCCACTGGACCTTTTTCTATTTCCGCCTCACCCCATCTTCCGCTGGCGAAGAAATCTATAACCTTAATAAGCGTAGTTTCAAATATGGTTTCACTACTTGCCACAAATATAGAAAAAACCGAAAAAGTGAGCAACTACATCACAAAGTACATAACCAAAGAACTAATTACCATGTCCAAAGGCCAGCACCGCTATTTATATAGCAAGAAACTTGCCAAGCCACAAAGTGAAACGCTATTTGAAGAAGATTTGAAATTTATGGAGTTGCTTCTTTCCAAGCATAAAGACCTATTGAAGATTAAAAAGGTAAAAGATGAAGAGAGTGGAATTGAAACGACATACATCACAATTAAGAAAACCGAATAAATTTGATTACTCATGTTGGAAAGGATGATATAATAGTAGTATACACAAAATAGTCTTTTGGAGAGTGAGAAGATTTATGGTTAGATTTGAATTTCATGACTTGGAAAATATTGACGGATATTTTTCTAGTGTTATCTATATAAACACAGATAAAGAAAAATATATATTAGAATTTGGTTATGATATAGAGTTTAAAAGGTTGAAACTATTGAACAGTACCAACATCATGTATGATTCTAATTGCGTTTCGTACGATTATGAAAAACTTGCAGAGATAAAAGAAGATTATGGAGCATGGATAATTCGCGAGATAGAATATCGTTTGAATGGTTAAAGTATATAGGGGCTGGAAGATATGAAAATAATCAATTGGAATATTTCATGGAGTAATAAAACAGATAAAAAAGTAGAGTATTTAAGAGCGTTAGTTAATGGAACATCATTTATAATAATTTTGCAAGAAGTGAAAATTCATGCATACGAGTGTTTAAAACAATTTTTTGAAGATATTGCAAATATAGAATATTCTCTTGATTATCGTATTCCAGGAAGATATGATACGGACTCTAGAAAATTAGGTGTAGCGGTGTTAGTTAGCAAAGATTTAAGAATTAAAAATGCACAGGTGTTAAATAGAGCACTAATGCCAGATAGAACTATAATGGTTGATATCGAGTATCAGAATACTACATTACGAGTTCTGGGGCTTCATTCAATTACGGGTTGTCATCATTTAAAGGCAAAAGAAATACAGTTTTTCTCTTTTTCAGAAGCAATAGATGAATATAAGCCAGATATTGTTGGAATTGACGCAAATGAGCCGCAGTATGACCATTACGAAATTAGTCAAATGAAATTTTTTGATAACTACAATAAAGGGAATGGATGTAAAACCTTTTTTGAAACAATGCGAGATAATGGCATGGTGGACGCATTTATAAAAGATTATGATATTGAGAAATATGTTGAGGGCGAATACCTTACAACATCGCATATTATTAAACGTGGGCATAAAAAAGTTAGGTATGATTTCTTGTTTGTTAATGATAGTAAGTTTGTAGAATATAGTTGTAAATATGATTATGATAATGCAATAGAAGCAGGAAGTGACCATGCAACAGTTATAGTTGAAGTATCTTAATATATTGAATTTGATTGACAAGGTATTGCGGAAGTTTTGTTACACTTGAAGATGATGTGCTGAAAAGCCACTTTCTATCGTGTTTTTTGAGGTACAAATTCATTCAAGTCCCATCTTCTGCATAGAAATGAAAAAGAGTAGGTCGAAACGATCTGCTCTTTTTTCATTGTATCAGCATAAAAATAAACCACCTGCTATGCAGGTGTGCCCATGGACAGCTTTAGTTTCAAGCAAAAAGGAATGTGGTAGGAATTTGGACTTATATTACGCGTAACACAATATAAAGTCCAGAAATATTCAACTTTTTGGACTTTTTAGAGGAAATGATGTCAAAATAGTCCGAAATGCATGGGATTTATTAATCATATTAGAAATTTCATGGATATTTGGACTTATTATTATAAATATAATTAAAAT
>CAZHGE010000060.1:0-16733 GCA_964531805.1 uncultured Lachnospiraceae bacterium | reverse complement strand
CGATAGGCGGCATCTATGTAGCGTTCTTTTTCAACATCTTTCCAATTATCAGGGTTGTGATACTTCTTCGCTCCGTATTCCCTGCACCTTGCGATACAGTTGATTATTTCCGTAGGCACAAGCGAAAGTTTCGGTTTGCCTTTGTCTGCTTTTGCGTTTTGATTATTCATTTTCATTCCCTTGCTCCATTCCTCGCCCCACAGTTGGGACAATATTCCGTGGCTTTGTCGCTCGTTCTTCCGCATTGCACACATAAAACATAACCGTCTCTTTCAAGCCATATTCCGTCTTTAAGCCTGTTCTTGACAATTTCCATAGGCTCAACTTCGGGCTGTTTTAAAATAAGCATTTCAATAAGCTTTGAGTAATGCTCCGGTGCAAATTCCTTTAAATTTTCAATAAGTTTGTTTGCTTCTATGTATTTTTTCATCGTTCATTCTCCTTTATCATTGCCATAACTTTTAAACTGTCTGCTTGGATAATGTGATTATTTATCAACTCAATTTCTTGTTTTGTCGGCTTGAAATATTCCGAACAAAGATTGATTATATTGTCAATGCAAATCTTCACGTTATCCTCTTGTAATTCCATTCCGTAAACCGAACCTAACGCAATTGTGTAGTCATTTCGCTTTTTGCAGTTCGCAAACTTCCTTTTCAGAATTTCAAGAATAAAAACACCCTCACCACAAGTTGGCTCAAGAAAAGTCTTGCTCGGTTTAAACATTTCTTTCGGCAATAAGTTAAGCATTTCGTTTACTGTTTTTTTTGATGTGAAAACTTCGCCAAAATTCTTAACTCTATCTTTCGATTTTACTTGTATCATACACTTTGCTCCTTTTTTTGAAGTAATTCATCATTGATTTTTCAAAGTAATTTTTTTCTCGTGGCGTCTTTCTTGCTATTTCAAGTGATTTTCGACATTTTTCAAGGCAGTCGTTACAAACTTTGTAGCCGTCCGCAACTTGTTCTTTGCCACATTTTGCACACCTTGTTACTCCGTCAAATAAACATCGTGGGAGAACACCTTTTTTTGCACGGTATTTAGCCTTAGCCTTTCTGTTCTTTGCCAAACATATGTCGCACATTCTTGTGGTTTGGTCTTTCCTTAACGCTCTTCCACACCTTGTGCATTGATGGTTTTGTATGCGGTTGTTGCTGCGTTTTTTACTGGCTAAGTTTGCTTTTTCTTTGGCTGTATCGTCATACGCTCTTCTTCTTTCTTCATTCTGTTTTTGAGTACATTCGTAACATCTCGACCGCCCATTTAATGTATACGCATCTTTTTCACCGCACCGGGTACATAAATGAAGTTTTTTACGCATATGATATAGCCAGTAATAATACTCTTTGCTCATTTTCTTTCCCTTTCCGTTATTTCAATTTCAGTTCTCGGATTTTCTTTATCATAAAGAACTTTTGAACCGTCCATTGACTGAACTATTGAATAGTTATCGTCTTCAATTATTTTGCCTTTTACCAACACATCGAGTGTAGCTTCCTGTAAATTCACAAGGTCACATTTTCTTTTTGTCGGCATATAATACGTGCATTCTATGTTTACAGGGTAATCTATAGGTTTATCCATTATCGGCAAAAAGTAAAATGCACTTTTTTCATACGTCACATACTTTTCAGACGGCATTATAAACGGTTTTTTTGTCTTAGGATTATAGAATATCCTCTGACTGTTTTTTTTAGAAATAGGTGGTAATTTGATTATTATTTTCATATTTTAAAGTTCCTTTATTTTTTATTCTATATAGTGCCAATATTGAGTGCCGCTAAAAAACAAACAAAAAAGTAAAATAAATATATTTTATGAAAAGGACAAAAGAAAACGCGGCACTCAATATCAGCACTATAATATTTTTTATACGTAATTATCCAATGTTTTTTTATGGAGCAACATTGCTAAATCATTTAAATTCGTCTCGGTGTTGTTAAAATCATTATAATTATTAAGAGGTGATTTTTTTTCATTTTTTTGTTGCGATGCAGATTTCTGCGAGTAGTTGTTTCTTTCCCACGTTCTTATAGTAGCTTTCCAATCTTTCATTTTGTTTTTTCCGATGTGCCAATCAATAGCTGTGTAGTAATCTACGAACTTTTGAGGGTCTAACCCGTTATTTCGTTCCATACAGTAAACTGTCACTTCTTCAAGCGTTGGAGGTGTGAACCTTTTTTTTGTTTCTTTTTTTGGTTGTTCCTCTAAAATATTATTATATATTATTTTATCTTCTATATTATCTATATCTATATTATTAGGTAAACTTTGTTTAATAGGGGGTGTTAAACTTTGTTTAATAGGGTGGTCAACTTTGTTTAATAGGGTGTTAAACTCAGTTGCATAGTATTCACAAAACTTTACACCGTTTATTATGTTTTCATTCTTCTTTATGTAACCTTTTTCAACTAAAGATTTTAAACATTTTATAACACCTTGCTTGGTGCTATTGGTCCATTCCGCCAAATATTGCAAGCTCCCTGAAAATGTTAAGCTTTCTGACTGCGAAAAACCATAAATTATAGCATATATCAATAGTTCATTCCCTTTTAAATCTAAATCTTTTACCATAAAACCTTGAATAACAATATAATTTTCGCGTTTTATTTTTTCTTTCAATTTTCCCACCCTTTCTTAAATAAAAAAGTTTTACCTTGTGGAGTGTGTCGGCACCGCCACAAAATAAAACTGCTGTTGATACATATTTCGTTATTGTTAATACAATACCGACATACTGTATCAACAATATTATTATAACATATTTTTATATATTTGTCAATAGTTTTTTTGAATTTGTAAAGAATAAGAGCAAGACTGCAAGGCAGAAGTGCATTTATGAAACTATATGTTTATTTTAAAATATAAAGAGGAGATTTTTTATTATGGATATACAAATTTATGTAACTGTGTCTGCCTTGCAATCTCGCCCTTATTCTTCAATTTGATATTAGAACGGTAAATCTACATTGCCAGCCCCTTCAAGGAGATTCTCTACTTCTTGGAAACCGCTCGGAACTGTTCTTTCTCTTTTGTCACCGGTAAAGTACGCTTCGTTTACAATAACCTCTGTTACATAATTTTTTCTGCCGTCTTGACCGTCATAGGTTCTTGTTTGTATAGAACCGCTTACTGCTATAAGCTGACCTTTGACAAAGTATTTTTCGATAAAATCTGCCGTATGCTTAAATGCTACGCAATTTATAAAATCCGTTTGTCTTTCACCGTTTTGGTCTTTGAACTGTCTGTCTACCGCAATTGAGAATGAAGTCACCGATGTTCCGCTAGGTGTCACTCTCTTTTCCGGGTCTTTTGTTAATCTTCCTAATAATATTACTTTGTTCATTTTGTTTTACCCCTTTATAAATAATTTTTTCCAAAAATCTTGATGAAATCTGAAATACTCCAGTTATACTTCCGCATTGCTATCGCTTGTGCTTTTCTTTTTACCGACAAATCAAATGATTTGTTGAAATGGATGCCGTAATCTGACATATTATGCCAATCTGCACGCAGCCATATTTTCAAGCCGTATTTTTCCGAAAGTTGCCTACGGCTTCCCTCAAATATATGGTGCTCGTGTAAATTCATTGTTGAGCCTGTGACATAGCAAGCTTTTTCTTCTTGCATAATGCTTTTTGCCATTTTGTCACCCCCCCTCTATCTGCTCTAATAAACTGTCAAACTTCATTATTTCTTCAGGCGTCTTCGTCTCTATCCCCTGCAACTTGCACTCTTCAACTATATTTGTTATCAATGCGTTCATCTGCACGCTGTTGTATGTGCTGCTGCCATAATAAAGTATCACGTTGGTGCAACCTTGTATTTTGCTTTGAATTGTTTCCGTTTGCCAACCTAACCCATTTTTACTCCAATTTTCGCATAATTTTTCTACCGCTTCGTTTTTCACGCATACCACATCGGAAACACCGCCTATCTCTTTGATTGCGTTTTTATAAATTTCGGTTTTTGGGATATTCAATTTTGCCGAAAGTTTATCAAGCAATGCGAAACAATAAGCGTTTGCCGATAAAGAACGTTTAGGACTGTATTTTTTGATTTCTATGCTTATTTTTTCATTGTTAAGTTCGTCATAGCAACTCCTAAACTCTGCATTGTCTTCAACCTCAATCAACAAAAGCGGATTGCTTCCTTTGCTGTCATTCAATATTCCTTGGATATTCCCATTTAAATTGTAAGCCATAGCTACACCTCAAAATCTTTCTCGCTCAAAAGCGGGTTGTTTTTAAGCCTTTCCAAATCGCCCCAAAATCGTTGTATTTCTCTTTTTATTCTTTCAACGGTTTCTTTTTCATCTGATAAATAAAATTCGTAAATATGTAGGTTTTTGACGTCAAAATCGGTATTGAAGTCTTTCGGACGTTTATACACTGCTAAAATACCTTTATCAACACCGTATAAATCCATATAAAATAATAATTGTACTTTGTACAACTCGTATTTCTCGATTTTTCTATGAATGCGAGATGTTGTTTTTATTTCAAGAATGCTTTCACCATTAAAGCCATCACAATTCCCACGTAAAAAGCCTTGTATCAGCTGTTGCGGTTGGTAATTGGTGCTGTTTGTTTGATTTACATAATCGCGGATTTTCGGTTCTAAAATATTGCCGTATTCGGTGTATTGATTTCCCTCAAAACCATTGACTTCTATTTCCGCCTTTTCGAGCAAAAGGTCATACCTTGTTCGGAATGGGGATATTCCTAAAATAACAGGAATATCCGAACCACCGATATATTTGTTTCTATCAACTGTAACGTCAATCATTTATTGCTCCCCCAACGTTTGAAGCAATCGCTTGTAGGTTTCTTCAGATGTCTTTGCCGTTAGGTTGTTCTCTTGTGCGAAAATGTTAATATCAATACCTTTTTCGTTGATTTTTTTTATCAAAAGCTCCCTATATGTCGGTTGTTTTTGGTGTTGGTAATGCGTGTCTTTGCTTGCTTCTTGGTCGGGGTCATCGCCTGTGCTGATTTTGTACGCTTTCATAAGAGCGTATTTGTCGGCATACGTCATCGCTTTACCGCTCCCCTTGTCTTGTGTGTCTATTCCCTCGGAAAATGTGGTTGTTTCGATAAATTCTGTTGGATTGTCTATATTGACGAATCTATAAACAGTTTTTATGCGTGTCATAAACGTTGTTTTTTTTGTTGTCTGCCCGTTGTATGTGCTTTCGCTTTCGAGCAAATTGCTTTCCAAAATTTCACGGCTGTACGGATAACTGTATATTCCGTATCTTTCCTCTAACGGTTTCACGCTGTCCAAAATGTCACGCTCCGAAACAGCTTTGTAGCTCGACGTCTTTGTTTGGTTTACCGTTAAATTTTTTGCAACTGTTTGCAATTCTGATGTGATTTTTAACATTTTTTGATAAATGTTTAAAGTGTTTGTTTTTTCCATTTTCTTTCTCTCCTTTAAAAAGTATATTTTTGTTTATTGCGTAAGTTTTTTACGCATTTTTTGCAATAAATCTCGGGGTAAGTGTTCCCGATGTACTTTGTATAAAATTCTTCTCCGACTTTGATGTACCGCCCGCAATCGCAAAGAAAGCACGTTGCACCGTTTTTAACCGTTACAAACCTACCGAATATCTCTGTCACTTGTTCACCCTCTTTTTTTATTTTTGTATCAAGTCCGCAACTTCTTGCTTGGTTATTCCTAATTGCGTATTGCAGAGGATGTTCTGCAATACTCTTATTTTTTTCGGCTCGAACTCTATTTCAAGCTCTGCATAATCGACTAAGTTTTTAATCATTTCCAAAGCTATATTATCCACGTCAAAGAACCTGCCGATATAATCAACGAATTTTTTTGATTTATTCATCTTGTGCCCCCCTTATATTGTTTCTCCATCTAAAAGTTCATTTAATATTGCTCTTTCTTCTTCGGTGAAGCTGTCACTTATAAGCGTTCTGAAACGCTTTAAAATTTCTTTTTTGCATTTTCCACATATTTCTTCGCCTGTTTCCATTCCGTCAAATTCACCGCATATTTTGCACGGTTCAACCTCTGTAAAATCTTCTTCACAACAGGGCGACACATTGAACGGAATTTCTACGTTGTGTCCCCACGCTTCCGCAAAATCAAAATCTTTTTTCGGTGTTTCAAAAATTTCACCGCAACAATTGCATTTGTACATTTTTCTTTAACTCCTTTTTCTTTTATCCTTTTTTTGATTTTTTTTAACTCATTTTGTCCAAAATTTCATTATATTTTATGAGATTTTTTTTCGTCGGTTTGCAAATTTCGTTTTCGTAATTGTAAACGCTTTGCGGGTGAATCTGTAATATTTTAGCGAGTTCGGCTTGCGAAATATTCTTATCCGCCCTAAAATGTATAAGTTTTTCGGCAAAAGTCATTTTTTACCCCCCTTTTTTTATTATATTATATCACAATTTTTAACAAAAGTCAATAGTTTTGCGTAAAAAATAATCATTTTTTTATAAAAAATTGATTACCGTCCCACGTTTCAAGATACAAGCCGCAGCTTGTGACGGTGTAGCTTTTTATTTCAAAAAGATTGATATAATCGAACTCTTCGAATAATGTTTTACCGTTTGCAACGTATCTTTTTTGATAATATTCAATCGCTTTTTCGTTGCCGTTAGCGATATCGCTCTTGAGTTGTTGGCGGTATGTGGTTATGTATAGTTCGGGAAAGCGAACAACGTTGATTGTTGTTAATGCAGTTGCAGCCACCAACGCAACCGCCATTGATTGAATTATTATTTTTTTCATTGTTTTTTTCTCCTTTTTTGCTTTTTGCATCGCGGAGCCGTTAAGCTCCGCCCCCTTTTTTTGTTTATTGCAAGCCGTACGGGATTTCTTGACCCACTTTTTTTACAAGCCTTTCGATTATGCTGTCTTTTAAGCTCTGCAAACTGTAGGATAATTCACTTGTCGGGAATTCCGGGTTTTCTTCGGCTTGGTAGATAAAGCAGTCGATACAGCCGATAACCGTCCCCTCGTCAATCTCTACATTTTCAAATCTAAAAGGTATTTGTTTAAATTCTTCACTATATCGAATTGCTACAGCTAACACGTTGTAATCTTTCAACGCTTGCCCCTCTTCGTGCCTTTTTGCGGCTTGACTAATAATGACTTGATTTTTTGGACTGTAATTTTCGCAGCGGAAAACTCCGCCGTAATACTCAAAGCCCTTGACTATTGCCGATATTGTTTTGTCGTTCACTACGAATGCGCTCATTTATTTCGCCCCCCTTTTACTCCCATTTTCCCGTTAATTGTCGTTTTAAATCAGCGACCATCGCCCTTGTTTCATCGTCTGCCACAAAGTGGGAGGGGTCGTAATCGTAGAATCCGTTATCTGAAACGGTGTAGAAAGTCATTTTTTCGAGCAATTCGACAGTCTCTTTTTTTGTGTGATTGAAAAAGTACGCAACAATGGCATCCCTTGCGCTCTCGATTTGGTACGCTTCGTGACGTTTGCCATTTTCGAGCAATTCTTTTTCCTTACTTTTTCCAAAGTGTAAAATTTTGAATAACATTTGATTTCTTTTCATTTTGAAAATCTCCTTTAAAATAAAATATGTTTTAGTCTTTTTGACTACCTCCGAGGGTCAGCCCCTCGGAACGCTCACGGCTTAAAGTCCTATTTTCGGCCGCCGTGACGGCTCTTTAATCTTCATTTTCGCGCGATTCAAGTTCTAACAGAATGTCTGCTAATTCTTCAAGAAATTCTTCAAGTTCTTTAAAGCTCATATCCTCTCTAAAATCGCCACCAAAATCTATTGCGTAAGTTTTGACAGTTTCGAAGCATTCCCTCTCTTCGTCTTCTATGTCTTTTTCAATCTCCCATACTGTCACAGGGTCGGTAACTGAATAAATCCAAAACGCTTTTTCGCTTAGGTTTCTAAGCGCCAACTCTCCATTCTCTCGCTCTCTTCTTGTGAAATTTTTCATAATCTTTTTTCTCCTTTTAATTTAATTAATTTTTAGCTTTTTATTCCGGGCGGATAACCGCCCGATAATCATTTTAAAACATTAATTCTGTCAATGATGATATTACCTTTTTTTGTAACGTGGTAGATTACAACTCTTTTTTGTTCTTGAAAATTCAAAAAATCGTAACCACAAGATGCATCCGTTGCTGTTGTGCCCTCTAAAATCTCGCCTTTATCACTCATGAAGACACCGCAATATTTCGGGTTTCCGTTAATGCTATTCTGTCTCCTTGTATAATGTATCAAGCTACCTTCAAATGTTTTTGTGTTTTTCATAATCTTTTTACTCCTTTTGTGTTTTTTCTTTTTTCTTTATGATATTATTATATCACAATTTTTAACAAAAGTCAATAGTTTTTAACAAAAATAATGTACAAATGTTGTATGTTTTTTTTGTGCATTTTGACAAAAGAACTGTGGAGCACTTGACACGCTCGCATTTTGATTTTATAATGAAGAAAAAAAGGAAAAAAGGCGGTGAAAAAATGGGTAAAGGGAATTTCAACAACCTTGTGCAAAACATCGAGAGAACGCCTGAGAGAATCCGAGAAGTCGCGGTTAAAGCAGGGAAGGCGAGCGGGGTTGCGCGCAGGAAAAAAAAGCAGTTGAACGAGATAGCGAGGGCGGTTATGTCTTGCGATGTTTCTGAAAAACAGAAAAAGCAGCTTGAACAGTTCGGATTGAGCGAAGAAGAACAGAATCAGTGGACTCTGTGCATTATGGGGCTTTTGAAAGTCGCTCAAAAAAACGGCGATGTTAAAGCGATTTCAAAATTGCAAGAGTTGACAGGCGAGGGGAATCCTCAAACTGTTGAAGAAGAAAAGCAGCGTGCATTGCTTGAAGCTTTCAAGAACGTTTTTTTGGACGAAAAAGGCGGCTAAAACGCACGAAAAAAACCTACGGTTTTTATATATATATATATATATAAATATATTTATATATATATAATATATATAAAAACTACACGTTTTTAAAAACTCAAAAAAGGGGTGATATTTTGGAAATAAGAAGTTTTTCAAAAAAACAAGGTGAAATTTTAAAATTCGCTTATAGCGACGAAAAAATCTTGCTTTGCGACGGAGCTGTCAGAAGCGGGAAGACGGTCGCGATGATAATCTCATTTTTGCTTTGGGCTATGTCAAATTTTGACAAAACCAACTTTGCGATATGTTCTAAAACGGTGGGGAGCGCTGAAAAGAATATTTTAAAACCGTTAGAGCAGTTGGAGGGTTTGCCGGTTTCGTTAAGTTACAGAATAACAAACAGATGTTTGACTGTGACTTGTGGGAAGATTGAAAATTACTTTTTTTTATTCGGCGGGAAAGACGAAAGCTCGTACGCGTTGATACAAGGCTTGACTCTTGCGGGGGTGCTGTTCGATGAGGTGGCGCTCATGCCGCAAAGCTTCGTTGACCAGGCTATAGCACGTACGCTTTCGTACGCGAACGCAAAGGTATATTTCAACTGCAACCCCGAAAGCCCGAACCATTGGTTTTTTAAAGAATGGCTCGAAAATGACGATAGAGATTTCAAGCATTTGCATTTTTTAATGTCGGACAATCCGACTATGACTGCCGACAAAATAGAGAATGCTGAAAAAATGTTCAAAGGCGTGTTCTACGATCGTTATATACGCGGACTGTGGGTACGTGCTGAGGGTGTTATATTCCCCGATTTTGCAAACAATCCGCAACAGTGGGAGATTGAGAGGGCGGAACTGCCGGAGCATTTCAGACGTTGCGAGGTAGGCTTTGATATTGGCGGTAACGGTTCGGCATATGCGCTGACAGCGACAGCGCAAGGCTATGACGGCGTGCAGTATAAGTTGAAATCTTGCAAAAAACAGGCGGAAGAGATGACGATGTCAGATATTGAAAGTTTTGTTTCGGAATTCTGCGCAGAAGTTGAAAGAGAATACAACGTCAATATTGAGATGATTAACTGCGACCACATTGCAGTAATCATCAATACGTTAAACGACAACACGAAATACCGAGCGTGCTTGACGTACAAACCGCCCCTCGAAGATAGAGTGTTTCTTTATTCAAAATTACTCGCAGAAAACAAAGTGAAATTTGTTAAAGGAAAATGCGATGATTTAATTGATGAAATGCGAAATTTGATTTTTGACGAAAAGAACGAGCGAGCAATACCGCTTGATGACGGAAGTATGCAGATTGACACGTGGGACAGCAACATCTACTCAGAGAGTGCGTATTTTAACTATATTGACGTGTAAAAACGATTTTCATATTTAAGGAGTGAATAACATTGTTTGAAAAATTAAAGAAGTTTTGGGATAGTTTTTGGAACGCATTTAAGACAGCGTATAACAATGCTTTTAAGGAACCGATAAAAGAATTAGTACAAGATTACAGAGACACGGAAAAAATAAATTTTTTAGCTATTTTTACGGCTAAATTGAATAATCTATGTAATATTGAAGCCACATTTGATATTGAAAGTGATAGTGCTTTTGTCGAGCCACTGCAAGAGCTCATCAAAGATATTGAAGAAAATAGATTTGAAATAACCTCCGAGATGTTAGCCGTTGGCGACTGTTGGATTTTCCCCTCTACGGACAGCGAGGGGAAACTATACCATAGATATTTAACGCAAAACGAAGTTAGAATATTAAATACAGACGGTGAGAAGCTTACCGATGTTATCGGAATTATTGATAAATATATGGACAGCAACAACAAGGTTTATTTTTTGAACCGTAGGCATACGTTGGTTGGCAACAGCTTAACCATTGAAACGTATACAACGAATGAAGATAACAAACGTTGCACCCTTGATATGTGGACAGATTATGAAAGTATCTTTACTTTTAACAACGTTGATAACATAGGTGTCGGACGTTTCAAAAGCCCAACATCGAGCCGCGGTAAATCTGTAATATACGGTGTTCCACTTAACTATGGTTGTAAAGAAATCGAAGATAGAATTTTCAATGATTTATCGGAAATTGAAACAGAGTTGAAGAACAACAAAAGCATATTGTTTGCTGACCCGTTGATTTTGCGGAAAAAATTAGATGTATACACCAATGGAGACGGCAAAAAAGTATCGTCTGACGGTTGGGAAATTCCAGAGAATTTATTCCCGATTGACACAAGGGGCGGACAGACTGGGGCAAACATTGATATTTTCGCACCCGAATATCGTTTTTCGCAATTATATGAAAAACTGGAAAAGGACTTCTTGAGTTACGAGCAACAAATAGGTGTCGATAAAGGATTTTTGAGTGAATACTCACCGTCTAACACAGCAACAGAAGTCAAGAGAAATAACGTTAATACTATGGCGGTTATTGACAAAATTAGAAATTCGCTTGACATCGGCATCGAAAGCACCATAAAAGCTGACTGTATATTCTTAAACATATCCGAGGATATGTATTCAATAAAATTAGGGTGGACCGATGTATTTGAAGATATGGAAGTACAGGGCAACAGATTAAAAGAAGCAGCGAAAGACGGATTTGCCGAAGACATCGACTATATGCAGTGGTTATTCCCAAATATGGACATAACAGAGTTGCGGGAAAAGCTTGATAGAATAAAGGAAGCAAAACAACAAAATTTAGTTGATTTTAATTTGCAAAACGTGAACAGCACAGAAAAGACAGGCGGTAACCCTTTTGAAACAAAAAAAGAAGATGATAACCCAAAAGAAGAACCAAAAGAGGACAAAAAAGAGCCAAAAGAAGAATAAAATTATCAAAAAACTATTGACAACACAACTTTATTGATTTATAATAAAGAAAAAAGCCAGTAGATAAGGCTAAAAACAGTCAAGCGTAGTGCATAGAAACGCACTTAAAAAAGACTTAAACGCAGGGGGTATTAAAATGCCAATTACAGTAAAATATCTTGAAGGCTTAGGAATTGAAAAGGAAGTTGCAGAACAGATTTTTGCAGAGCGAGGAAAAGAAATCGCACTTGCAAACGCTGAAAAATCGGAACTTACAAAACAGCTTACCGAGAGCAAAGAAACCTTTGAAAAGCTTAACAAAGAATTTGAAACGTTGAAATCTGTAAATGCAGACGGTGCTGATTGGAAAGCTAAATTTGAAGCATTGAAAGCAGATAACGAAGCTAAAGAAAAGCAAGCTGAAGCAGACAGAATTACAAGAGAGAAAACAGAAAGTATCGAAAAACGTTTTAATGATGTTGTAGGTGAAAAACAATTTTACAATGAGCCAACAAGGGGATTTTATTTGAAAAAGTTTACTGAAGCGTTGGAAGATAAAGCCAACGAGGGAGTAGGCGACAAAGACTTATTCCATACTTTGGTAAAAGATGATTGTACAGCTTGGAAAGGTGTTGAAGTTGTAAAGTTGCCCGGGGGAAACCCAACAGCAAGCAACGTGAACATTGACGAAGCTAAAGCGAGGGCAATAATGGGATTGCCAGAAAAATAAAAAATAGGAGTGATTAAAAATGGCAGCAACAGTACAGAGCATAGCATTATTTAAAAATTACATTGCATTGCTTGACGAAGTTTATAAAACATCTTCAAAAACTTCAATTCTTGACGGAGATGCTAACCTCGTACAGGCAGGCAGAAGTGCAAACGAAATTGTAATTCCTAAAATGACATTTGACGGACTTGCAAACTATTCAAGAAATGGCGGTTATGTAAAAGGTGCAGTAACACTCGAACACGAAACCGTAAAATTCAACTATGATAGAGGTAGAAAATTCATTGTTGACAATATGGATAATGAGGAAACCGCAGGTATCGCGTTTGGTAAATTGTCAAGTGAATTTATCAGAACACAGGTGGTACCTGAAATGGACGCTTTTCGTTTTTCTACTTATGCACAGCTTACAGGCATAGGCAAAAAAGAAGAAACACTCACAACAGGTGCAGATGTTATTAAAGCATTGAGAGAAGCAACAAACGCAATGGACGAAGCAGAAGTACCTGCTGAACAGCGTGTATTGTTTATCACACCGACATTGCACGGTATGATTGATGATTTGGACACAACATCAAGCAAACAGGTATTGAGCCGTTTCTCACAGGTTGTAGACGTACCACAGTCAAGATTTTACACAAAAATCACACTTAATGACGGTACATCAACAGGAAAAGAAAAAGGCGGTTATGATATAACAGGGGGAAAAAAAATCAACTTTATGGTTATTCATACTCCTGCTGTTATTCAGTACCCAAAACACACAGTTGACAAAATCATTACACCCGAAGCAAACCAGGAAAGTGACGGTTGGATGTTCTTCTACCGTGCATACGGTTTGGCTGACGCTTATGATAACAAAGTGGCAGGAATTTATATGAACAGCGTTTCTGCAAGCTAATGAGGTGTAACCTATGTACAAAGTATTAAAATCTTTCCACGATATGTTAGATAATAACTATTTTTATGAAACAGGCAACGAATATCCAAGAAAAGGTTTGACGGTTTTGCCAAACAGATTGAAAGAGTTATCTTCTAGCGATAATAGAATGGGTGAACCTTTAATTGAAAAAATTGAAGAAGTAAAAGAAGAACCCAAAAAGAAAATAAAAAAAACAGATAAATAAAGAAAGGCGGTATCATTATGAATTACTTAAAATATGAAGAATATAAAAATATTGGTGGTGTTTGTGATGTTACCGCTTTTAATCGATATATTGACCGTGCGTGTTCTTCAATAGATAACGCAACATATAATCGTATTTCGGAAATGAATGAAATACCCGGAAGAGTAAAATCGTGTTGCCGTGACTTAATAGAATATTATTCAAATTATGGGAATGTATCTACAAAAGGTGTTACATCGTGGAGCGAAAGTGCTGGAGCAGTAAGTGAAAGTGTTTCATACGAGAGCAAAGACACCGAAACAATAAAAACAGATGTTGATAATATAATTTATGATTATTTGTTTAATTTGACAGACGATAACGGCACACCATTGTTATATAAGGGGGCTAGAGCGTGAAAGTAGGATTTAAAGTCAAGTATGGGTATAATGAGATAGATGTTCCTGTTGAGCAGTATCTTAAAAGCCTAAAAAATCACTCTCTCGGATTGAAAAACAAGTTCGTTGATAAAGTAACCATATATAACGATATTCCGTCTGACGGAGTAAATCCAAGACGATTTGATAGATTTGTAATAGATAAATGCCTTATATATAATCAATTATCCGAAAGTGCAGACGGCACTATTCAAAAAGTAATAAATGCACAAAATGTTGTTACAAAGGATATTGAACATTACAAAGCACCTAATGACTATAAACAATTAGCGTTAGACGAAAAAGACAACTATTATACAGTCCAAATTGACGATTTTATCGTTCTTTCGGAAGTAGACGATGTAGTTACCACTTCAAGGGAATTTCAAGAATTACAGCAGAAATACAAAGATAACGGCTTTCTTGTAACTGCGGTAAATGCGAGTATATTCGGAATGAATGTCGATAACATACAAATTACACACGCATAGGAGGATTGACTAAATGATTAACTATAAAAATCTGTTTGATTATTTTAGACAATGCCCTTATCTTAAAAACTTAAAAACAATTGCTGGCGATAGTAGCCAAGGGAATCAAGTGATTTTGCCGAATGGCTCTGGCGAAATGTTTCAAAACAACGAAAGTACAGATACAACGGGCTGGTATGAAAATGACCGAAAGCCTTATCCGTCAACATATGAAGATTTTCAAATTAACTGTTATGAGTTTTATGATGTAAACGAAACAAACCCCCCACAATACAATGTAAATGCTTTGACTTATGAAGAAGTTTGCAGTGTATGTGAATGGATAGACGAACAGGACGGAAAAGAAAATTTTCCAGATGTTGGGGAAAAGGTTGTATCAATTGAGTGCTATCCGTTTGTTCCGCAAATACAGTATGTTGACCCTGATACAAATACTGTGGGATATTACATTACAGTTCGTATTAGATACGTCAACAGAAAAAAAAGAAGGTATATAGAATATGGGCCGTAAAAGAACACGATTATATATATCTTCATTGCCAAGCGTTGACGGATTGAGCAAAAAAGCACTTGAAAGAATACATCAACCTGCGGTTGGTTTAATGTGTTCTAAAGAATGGCACAAACTATGTAAACCGTACATTCCTGTAGACACAGGAGCATTGTCGTCAAAGGTTGAATATAAACCGTTTGAAATTATCTACAAGATGAAATACGCACACTATCAATATACAGGTGTCGTATATGAAGACCCTGTGTATAAAGTTGGCGGTTTTCAAAGAAGTGACGGTTCTTGGTACAGTAGACCAGGTGTAAAAAAGGTTATGCGTACAATTCCGACAGGAAACAGAAAAGTCAATTTGCAGTATAAAAATCCTATGGCAACAGACCATTGGGATATAGCGGCACAAAACGCAGGCAAGGATAAAGAGCTTGCGAAACTGATAAACAGATATGTAAACAGAGGACATTTATAATAATAAGGAGTGATAAATAATGTCAGAATTTATTTTTAATGAAAATGCGAATCCTAAAGTAAAAACCGAGAAAATCAAGTATTATTATAATCTCGGAACTTCCGAAGCACCTGAATGGGAGTTACAAGGTAGAGGTGTTGAGAGTTGGACACAGGATATGGGTTCAGACATTGAAAAGACTAAAGATGTGCTTGGATATGTTGATATGGAGCGTTCAGACCCTGAACCAACACAAAGTGGTGTGGTTGTAAAACTTCGTAAAGGCTCTAAATTTGCTGAAAAAGTTGCAGAAGCAGAGTATACAGGTGATTGGAGTTTCTTCAACAGTATGGAAATACTTAAAAAGTATGAATTTGTTGATGGAACAACAGCCGAAAAGTGCAAAGCAAGACTTGAAAAAGATGTAATGATTACTATAAATAGTATGACAGCAGAAGCAGGAAGTTACATTCAGTACGAAATTGATATTAACTATGCTAATAACTTTGTGCTTGGAGAAATGGCAAAAAAAGACGGTGAAACAATTAAATTTACACCCGATAACGCAGCATAAAAAACATAATAACACCGCCTTGCCCTAATTGGTAGGGCGGTATATTTAATTTTAGGAGGATTTTTATAATGGCAATTAAATTAAATACAGGTAAAGTTAAATTCTATCTTGAGTTTGATAATGGTGATAAAGACTTTATTGAGTTCAACCCCAATGACCCTGACCTTGCAACAAGATTGATGAAATCGCAAGAAAACATAAGCAAAAAGATTGAAAGCCTTAATGCAGAAGATTTGAAATTGAAAAATGACGGTTCTTTAGAATTGCCTGAAAACATTGACGGGTATGAAGATTTGCCTGATGAACAGAGGGAAGTTTTGACAAGACGTGCAGAAGCAATGGCAAAACTGCTTGAAAGCACAAAAAACATTATTTGTGAAGAAATAGATAATGCTTTTAATGGAGATATTTCGTCTGTTGCCTTCAAACACTGTTCACCTTTAGCTATTGTAAATGGGGACTACTTTATAATACAATTTTTCAATGCAATTACACCTGAAATTCAAAAGGAAGTAAATAAATCTAATGCAGCAGTTGAAAAGAAAATGTCCAAACACATAAATAAGTATAAGAGAAGATAGAAAAATGAAATGGGAATTACCAAAATCTGTTGAAATAGACGGAGTAGAACATAAAATACGAAACGATTGTGATTATCGTGTAGTTTTAGACGTCATATCTGCCTTGAATGACAAGGAATTGGACGAACAAAGTCGTGTTCAATGTGCATTATTCATTTTCTACGAGGATTT
>CAZHGE010000059.1:0-16899 GCA_964531805.1 uncultured Lachnospiraceae bacterium | reverse complement strand
GAGCATCTGCCTTACAAGCAGAGGGTCACAGGTTCGAGCCCTGTAGGTCCCACTTCCAAGTATTACTTGGACAAGCAGGTGTGGCGGAATAGGCAGACGCAAGGGACTTAAAATCCCTCGGGAGCAATCCCGTGCCGGTTCAAGTCCGGCCACCTGCAGTAAAGAGAAATGCAATCGCATTTCTCTTTTTTAATGGGAAGAATTGATTTTCATATTTACTACAGATATAATATATATATCATACGAAAGGAGGCAAGGGCATGGTTGATTTAACACTTACAGATAAAGAAATTAAAGCTGCAAAAGAAGAATTAGTGGAAAAAACACAGAATTTATTAAATAGTGATCTTGTAAAAATAATCTTATATGGCTCTTGCGCCAGAGGAGATTATAATGCTGATTCAGATGTCGACATTGCATTACTTACAAGATGTGACCGTGAATCTGCGAAAAAATATTATAGCGGACTAGGAGATATTGCAACGAATTTTGCAATGGAACATTATCAAGTAGTTAATTTTGTGTGTCTTCCATATGATGAATTTCAAGAGAAAAAGGATTGGTATCCGTATTTTAGAAATATCGAAGAGGAAGGACAAGTATTATATGGATAAAGAATATTATAATTCATTGGCCAAAGTTAGAATGGAACGTGCAAAGGAGTTATTACAAGAAGCCAAAGATTTACTTGAAAAAGATGCTTATAAATCTGCAAATAATCGGGCCTATTATGCAATAGAAAAGAGTTTAAATGCGTTACTTGCCACAGTACAAACGGATGTGTCTACACATAATGGCTGTCTAAAGCAATTTAATTATCAGTTTATTCATAATGGCAATGGTGCCTTTTCAAGAGAGGATTATCAGATTGCAGCAACAGCGGAGCATATTAGAAACATATCAGATTATGATGATTTTTATATTGCAAGTAAAGAAGAGACAAAAGAACAAGTGAAGAACGCAGAATATCTTTTGAAGAAAATAAATACATATTTGAATTTGTGATATTTTTTTTAAAGTTCGGCCACCTTCAGTAAGTTTAAAGTATGGGAAACATTGAGTTTATCAGTGGTTCCCGTATTTTTATTTGTGGCGGATTTTGTATGCAAGCAAGTAAAGATGGGTTTTTCAGCTATTTTATACACTAGCATAATGCATTTTTATATGAAGGGGGCTTCTACGAATGAGTCAATAGATCGTGAATTTATTGCAATATTTTAACTTGCTGAAAATAGGAAATCTTCCCATAGAATATATAAATGATTGTATAGGCAGAAAATAATAGCGTTTTATGAATTATTTTCATACCATAGATGTGCCTTAAGTTGTTCATGGGTAGATAAATGTACAAAAAATAGCTGTTTAGGGTGTTATTTTTCTTACCATTGCTTTTTCAAATAGAATTATGGTTAGAAATAATTAAAAAATATACAAATTTTTTCTAACCATTAGACTATGAAAAAATACTATGGTAAGACGAAGATAATATTTCGTTATTCTAAATATAGTTACTTCTATAAAATAATATAAGAAACCATGTTTTGAAGAAGGAATTTGTTTACACTTTCCAAGTTAGTATTTACTATATAAGAAAGTATGTGTCGTTAATAAATATGTAAAGGAAATAGATTATGGAAAAATCCACATTTGAATTGATATATGATGTTGTAAAGCAGATACCGAGGGGGAAGGTGGCAACCTATGGGCAGGTGGCTTCGCTAGCAGGCAGTAGAAGATGGTCGCGTGTGGTAGGATATGCGTTGCATGTGAATCCAGACCCGGAGCATATTCCCTGTCACAGAGTGGTAAATCGATTTGGAGAAGTGTCAAAATCCTTTGTATTTGGTGGTGAAAATAGGCAGATTGCATTATTAGAAAGTGAAGGGATTAAGGTAGATGGAA
Source organism: uncultured Lachnospiraceae bacterium (assembly GCA_964531805.1). Taxonomy (GTDB): domain Bacteria; phylum Bacillota; class Clostridia; order Lachnospirales; family Lachnospiraceae; genus RGIG8767. The sequence goes on along the minus strand of CAZHGE010000059.1, from coordinate 14,997 downwards.
ATAAAGTGGATTTGTTGAAGTATAGGTGGAATAGAGTAACTATTGAAATGATGGAGAAAGAGAAAATGATAAGGTAGAAATTCATATATGGGTGTTTTTATATGATAAAGGAGTGAAAAAGAAGGTATTTATGCGAAGTGTCCATTTTATTTAAAGTTCATACAATAAGATTAAGAAAAAATGAAATGGAATTTAAAATGGGCAGAAATAACTATTTTAAGAATGGCAGTTGTTGTGATAATGGTTCTTCATGCAATTGTGATAACACGGCTGTTACACCGAGTTTAAGAGGTCCCAGAGGACCGAGAGGTCTTAGGGGATTGAGAGGTTTACGTGGTTTAACAGGGCTTCAAGGTTCAGCGGGCCCGGCAGGCGAAACAGGTCCAGTAGGTCCAGCAGGCTTGGCAGGAGAAGCAGGTCCAATAGGTCCAGCAGGCCCAGCTGGTGGCGTATTAAATTTTGCAGATTTTTATGCTTTGATGTCGCCGGACAATGCTGCTACGGTAGCGCCCGGAACAGATGTTAGTTTTCCGCAGGATGGTCCAGTAAGTAGTACAGATATTGCAAGAACTGGACCGGATTCTTTTAATCTCGCAGAAATCGGAACATATCAAGTATCATTCCAAGTAGGAGTAACAGAGGCAGGACAATTGATATTGACATTAAATGGTGAAGATTTAGAATATACTGTTGCAGGTAGAGCAACTGGTACGTCGGAGATTGTCAATACAGTTATTATAACAACGACAACGGTTAATTCCATATTGACGGTACGAAATCCAGCAGGTAACGCCGCTGCACTTGGAATTACACCTCTTGCAGGAGGAACAAGGCCGGTATCAGCACATTTGGTTATCATACAGATACAATAAAAGACAATATGAGCTCCCCAATAAAAGTGGGACTTATGAAAGAAGTAAGTGTGGGGACTCATATTGTCAAGACAATTATGAAAAAACAGATATATAAATAATATAAACTGAAAAAATAATTTTAGAATAATTATTTAGTCATAGATGGACTCCATATTCCATTCTAGGATAGTGCCGTCTGTGGCATCAATTTCAAATTCATATTTTTGACTATTATAAATAATGGTACCTTCATAAATGTATATGCCGTTATCGTTATCTAATCGAAAAATCTTAATATCTTCTGCTGTAGCACCGGGGAGTTCTTGAAGGGCGATATTCTGTGCCGCCACTTCTGAAAGTGTGGTTGGATTTTTAGTGCTTTTGCTGCAGGCGCATAATAAAAAACAGCTTATAATCAATGTACAAATTAGTATTTTTTGTTTCACAAACGGTTTCTCCTTTTTATTTTCTTATAATATAGTATTCACGTTTTGAGTGAAGTAATACATAAGTTATCGCAGAATTCTTTTGGCGCAAAATAGAATTAATTTTTAGGTATGATATTGATTGAAAATAAGAAAAGGAGTAGTATACTTGTAACGAAACTTGTTTCGATAAGTTTACAAAGGGTAGAGAAAGAGGATACGATCATGGTTACAAGAAGTATTTTCGGCAATCCAATTGAGACGGATGCTGTACTTACAAAGCCATCCGCTGTTGCTTTTCAGAATGGGGAAATGGAAAAGAAGGAAGATGGTTTTTATTACACAATGAAAGACGAAGATATTGTGTATGGTCTGGGTGAAAATGTACGTGGAATCAATAAGAGAGGCTGGAAGTATATTAGCAGCTGTAATGATGACCCGGTTCATTCAGAAGAAAAGCGTTCTTTATATGGAGCACACAATTTTATTTTAATCAGCGGGAAAAAGAATATTGGTATCTTTGTAGATACACCGGGAAAAGTGACATTTGATATCGGTTATACAAAGTATGATACGATTCATATTCAGCCAGAAACGGATGATTTTGAACTGTATATAATTGAAAATGATACACCGGATGCTGTTATTACAGAGTTCCGGGGATTGATTGGTAAGAGTTATATTCCACCCAAGTGGGCTTTTGGATACGGACAGAGCAGATGGAGTTATTTTACTTCCGATGAAGTGAGGGAAGTGGTTAAGAAGCACCGTGAGAATCATATTCCAATTGACAGTTTGTATTTGGATATTGATTATATGGAACGATATAAGGATTTTACCATTAATCCGGATAGTTTTGCAGATTTTGATGAATTAGTAAAAGAAATGAAAGAGCAGCATATCCATTTAGTGCCAATCATTGATGCAGGTGTAAAAAAAGAAGATGGATATGATGTTTATGAAGAGGGAAAAGCAAACAATTATTTCTGTAAGGATGCTGACGGAAATGATTTTGTAGTGGGCGTATGGCCTGGTAAGTGCTGCTTCCCGGATATGCTTAATGATGAAGCAAGAGAATGGTTTGGCAATAAATATAAGGTACTTTTGGATAAAGGAATTGACGGTTTCTGGAATGATATGAATGAGCCTGCTATTTTCTATTCTGAAAAAAGAATGGACGAAGTTTTTGAAAAACTGGCTGAGTATGGCAAGATGAATCTGGATGTTCAGACATTCTTTGCATGCAAGGATCTTGTACTGGGGATGTCAAATAATGAAGAGGATTATGCTTCCTTCTATCATAACTATAAGGGACAAAAGGTATGTCATAAAGATGTACACAATTTATTTGGTTATTATATGACACGTTCTGCAAGCGAAGCATTTGATAGAATTGTCCCGGACAAACGTGTACTTATGTATTCACGTGCATCCTATATCGGAATGCACCGCTATAGTGGTATCTGGCAGGGAGATAACATGTCATGGTGGTCCCATCTTTTGATGAATATTAAGATGATGCCGTCTTTAAATATGTGCGGTTTCCTTTATACAGGTGCGGATCTTGGCGGATTTGGTGCGGATGTGACAGAGGATCTGATGATCCGCTGGTTATCTTTTGGTGTATTTACACCTCTTATGCGCAATCACTCTGCTAATGGAACAAGAAGACAGGAAGTTTATCAGTTTGAAAATACCAAGATGTTTAGAGATATTCTTTCTGTCCGCTATAAACTGATTCCGTATTTATACAGCGAATATATGAAAGCAGCATTAAATGATACTATGATGTTCCGTCCACTGGGCTTTGTATACGGTAAGGATGAAATCGCCAGAACCGTGGAAAATCAGTTAATGATTGGTGACAATGTAATGGTGGCACCGGTTTATGAGCAGAACGCGATTGGCCGTGTGGTTTATTTCCCGGAAACTATGAAAATGATTCGTTTTAGTCAGGGAAATGTGACAGAAGAACAGGTATATGAGAAAGGTCATCATTATATTAAGATGCCTTTGGGAGATATTTGTATATTCATTCGTGAGGGGTATATCCTTCCAATCGCAGAAGGCGGTGAGTATGTGGATGAAGTGAAAACAGATTCGCTCAAACTGTATGCTTGTGGAGAGACTCCTGCTGCGTATGCGTTATATGAAGACGATGGAACTACAAAAGAATATGATATGGCAAACTGCCGTATGCTTACGCTGTAAGGTTAAACTATAGTCGAGAAATTTGTAATAAAAAATAGCAGAAAAAAGGAACCTTTAATCATCAGTTCATGATTGGAGGTTCCTTTTCATATGCTCTATTTATTCGCTCTCATTTCCGGGCTTCCATTTAAGACAACGCGGTTTTTTCCATGTTTTTTGGCAAAGTATAAAGCATTATCGGCTTCTTCAAAAAAGGCGCTGCCGCTTGGATATACCTTGTCATAGATTGCTGCACCAATGCTGATGGTAAAGTGACATTTGCCTTCCGGAGTCTCGAAGAAATGATTTTCAAATGCGCTGCGGATGGCTTCCGCGGTTACAGTTGGAACGGCATTGGGAAGGATCATGGCAAATTCTTCGCCGCCGTATCTTGCACAGAAAGCTTCCTTAGGACTGTTTGCCACGAAGAGTTCGCCAACTGTACGAATGACTTCATCTCCAAAAGCATGTCCGTAAGTGTCATTTACCTTTTTAAAATTATCAATGTCTGCGACAATAACGGAGAAATGGTTTCCTGTTTTTTCAAATTGACTACGATGATAATCCAGCTCCACATAAAAATTCTCATGGTTGTATAAATGGGTAAGAGAGTCATGTTTAGAACGTTCCTCATTTAGGACAATGGTCGCGTTGACCCTCTGCAGAATAATGTAAGTAGAAGCTGTTGCACCAATGAATACGCATAATTCCACGAATGGACTAAAGGAGTTGTCCGGAAGTATGTAAGATCTTGGTGTAAAGTAAAAGTAACTGATTATATATAAGAAGATAACAAGGACGGCTTGTAAAAATGTCATCAATTTATCCTTATATAATGGTGTCAGCATCATAGGAAGCAGAAGCAGTGCCTGCAGCATCTTTACACTGGTATGCACACAGACCGTCATACCGGCAAAAATGGTGATCAGTAATATCGTATAGAGAGATACGATTCTTCTCTTATTAGTAGGAAACAACTTCGTAAACAAAAGCCAGACTAAAATCAAGGCAATCAATTCTACACCGCTGGGAAGTAGTATATAGTGGCAGAAATATTCAAACCGGCTGTACATAGCGGTTGGTTCATAGAAGATAAATAAGAATAACTGCACAAATAAAATAATAAACCATAACTTCCAAAACAACGTAAATATGGTATTATGCCAGTCTTCCCATTGTTTTTTATTTAGTTTTTTAAAACTTTCCAGATTTTTCTGAAATCCCATACGGTCCCCTTCTCATATGTAATGGTCATTTCATAGGTTATCCCTATTATAACGTTTTTTTCGGAATTTTGGTATCTCAAATGTGGAAAAAGTACTACTTAAAAGCATTTTTAGTACTTATTCATAAAAAGAGGAAACTATTTTTGTGAAACTAGTTTCTTGTGTAAGAAGGAAACGCATGCTACAATAAAGGAAACTAAAGAAACAAAAGTAGTTTCCTGGTAACAGAAGAAAAATGTGGAAAATACAAAAGGAAAGAGAGGAATGTGTATGGAGTACAGAGAGGTTATTAAACGGAAAAATAAGATATTAAGTATCGCTCTTTTAATGAGTATCGTTTTAAGGTGTATTGTAAACGCAGTATTCATTGGAGTAGAGAGTATTGTTGTACTTGGCGTAGCTGGACTTTTAGCAGGCGGCCTTTTACTTATTTTATCTTATAAGATCAATCCAATCGTAATGATGTATTTGATGGTTGCCTTTTTAACCGGTATCAGTGTGGCGTGTATGGTCATGTTTCCGACGACAACGAATTACCTGATGTTTTTCCTGGCAATTTTCATGATTGTTATATATGAGGATATCCGCCCAATCTTTTTACAGTGTGTACTCAGTGCGATATGTATGTATGTTTTCTACTTTAAATATACACAGCAGCTGGCTGATACCTGGTCAGTGGATGCCATGGCAATGTGTATTGTGTATGTTGTCAGCGCATTGTTCGTATTCTGGTCATTATGCAGACTTACAGGACAGCAGTTTGATAGTCTGAAAAAAAGCAACGCAGAAAGTAATGCAGCAAGAGAAAAAGCAGAAAAATTGTTAGGACAGATTAGAAAGTCCGTATCTATTTTGGAAAAAACAAGCGGCATGATCAATGAGAGTATTGATGTGACAGAAGAAATTTCCAGTCAGATTGCAGTAACAGCTTCGGATGTAGCAAAGGGAGCTGTCTCTGATGTAACAGCAACGGAAGCCATTAAGGAAATGGTACAGGATGGCGTAAATAAGATTCAGAGGGTATCCGGAGCAAGTGCGTTGATGACAGAGATTTCACATGCAACAAATGGAAGTGTAACGGAAGGCGGCACCAGAGTTCAGTCCATGAATGAACAGATGAAGGTGTTAAATGATAAGATGGATGCCATCGCAGAAGCGATTGTACAGTTGAATGATGAAAATACAGAAATCGTAAAGATTCTTGCTACATTGGATGAAATCACATCCCAGACAAATCTCTTATCTTTGAATGCTTCTATTGAGGCCGCAAGAGCTGGAGAGCAGGGAAAAGGATTTGCAGTCGTTGCTTTGGAAATCCGTAATCTTTCTGAAAATTCATCCAAGTTTACAGAACAGATTCATACCATTTTAAATGGTATTCAGGAAAGAACAGAAAATGTAATGAACGAGATCAAAACGGGTCAGGAATTCGTATCCGAGTGCAGCAAACAGATGGAAAATGTGGATTACTCCTTTAAGAGTATTTCGGATAACACAGAACAGGTTCTTTCACAGGCACAGGAAATTGAAGAAAAAGCAAAGAATTTGGAAAATCTGTTAGGAAAAACATTATCGGATGTAAATCAAATCAGTGAAAACGTAGCAGAGACTTCTGCTGCAATGGAAGAAATTTCAGGCAGCATTACAAGATTACACGAAAATGTAGATGTAGTTGTAAATGGTTATAACGATATCAATGATATTACTGCTTCTTTAGTAGAAGCATCAAAGTAAACGGAGGAATACATGGAATTAAGAGAAATGATTTTACAGGGAACAATTAAGGCCTTTAACCAAAAGGGTATGAAATTTACGATGGATGACATTGCATCTATCTTAAGTATCAGCAAGAAAACCATCTACACGGTTTTTTCTGATAAAGAAGAATTGTTCCTTAGCATGGTTGATTACCTGTTTGATAATATCAAGGTCAGTGAGCAGCAGGTGTTAGAAGACAAGAATATGTCTACACTGGAGAAAATTCGCGCTATTCTTGGAGTAATGCCGGATAGTTACAAAGAAATTGATTTTAGACAATTATATCTTTTAAAAGACAAATATCCTAAGATTTACAGTCAGGTGGAAAAACGCTTAGAAACGGGATGGGAAACAACGATTGCATTGATGGAGCAGGGGATGGAAGAAGGTGTAATCCGTAAGGTTCAGATTCCAATCGTAAAAATGATGATGGAAGCATCTTTAGAACAGTTTTTCCAAAGAGACATTTTGCTTCAGTGTGAATTATCTTATACGGATGCTTTGAATGAAGTAGTAGAAATTTTAGTAGATGGAATTGCCGTTAAGTAGGATACAGACAAAAGGCGGAAAAAGTTTGCAGCAATGGATTGGAGAGGTTATGGAAAAGCGGATCTATTTAAATAATGAATGGCGTTTTAGTGAAATATTTGAACCGGAAATGATTAAGGCAGAATATGATGAAAGCAGTATGAAGGAAGTTAGAATTCCCCATACCTGCAAAGAAACACCATTCCACTATTTTGATGAACATATTTATCAGATGGTCAGTGGTTATCGCCGTAAGATCGAAGCATCTAAGCAGTGGGAAGGAAAATGTGTGCTGCTTACATTGGACGGGGCAGCACATGATTGCGAAGTGTATTTAAATGAGACTAAGGTTGGCGAACATCATTGCGGTTATACGGCCTTTACGATGGATATTAGTAAGGTGCTCAAATACGGCGAAGAAAATATCTTAACCGTAAAGGTGGACAGTAGAGAAGATTTGAATGTTCCGCCATTTGGATATGTAATTGATTATATGACCTACGGCGGTATCTACAGAGATGTGTATCTGGATATTAAAAATTCAGTATTTATGGAAGATATTTTCTTACATGCAGAGGTAAAGACAACGGCAGATACAGGAACCGCTAAAGTATCTTCCGATATTACATTTCAGGGAAATGCGGATGGAATGAAGATTCGTCAGTTTATCCGTAAAAAGGGAAACGAAGATTTTGAACCATTGGGAAAAGAGATTGAAGTAAACGGAGAAAAAGAAGTACAGATTTCGTGGCCGATTGGAAAAGTGGATTTATGGGAAATCAGTCAACCGACATTATACGAGATCAAAACACAGCTTATAAACAAAGATGAAGTATTAGATGAGAATGTTACGACATATGGTTTTCGAAAAGCGGAATTTAGAAAAGATGGTTTCTATTTAAACGATAAAAAGGTAAAAATCAGAGGCCTGAATCGTCATCAGAGCTATCCATATGTGGGATACGCGATGCCAAAGTCCATGCAGTGTATGGATGCAGATATTTTAAAACAGGAATTGGGATTAAATGCAGTCAGAACTTCCCATTATCCGCAGTCCCATTATTTCTTGGACAGATGCGATGAAATCGGACTTTTGGTTTTTACAGAAATACCGGGATGGCAGCACATTGGTGATGAAAAGTGGAAGGAACAGGCTGTAGAAAATGTAAGGGAAATGGTAACTCAGTACCGTAATCATCCATCCATTATTCTTTGGGGCGTGCGCATCAACGAGTCACAGGATGACGATGCTTTTTATGAAAAAACAAATGCGATGGCAAGAAGTTTAGATCCATACCGCCAGACCGGTGGCGTAAGAGCCCATAAAAAGAGCAGTTTATTAGAGGATGTTTATACATATAATGATTTTTCACATGATGGAACCAAACGAGCCACACGCCGAGGCGGTACCTCTTATTGTGCAGCTGGATGTGAACCAAAGAAAAATGTAACCTCTGATATGGAAAAGCCATATATGGTCAGCGAGTACAATGGTCATATGTATTCAACCAAAGCGTTTGACTGGGAGGAGCACAGAGTGGAACACGCAATCCGCCATGCAAATGTACTGAATGCAGTGGCCGGAGAAGATGACATCAGCGGAAGTTTTGGCTGGTGTATGACGGACTACAATACTCACAAGGATTTCGGAAGCGGTGACCGCATCTGTTATCACGGAGTGATGGATATGTTCCGTAATCCGAAACTGGCAGCAGACATTTACTCATGTCAGCAGGAAAAGGAAACGGTATTATCCTTAAGTTCTACCATGGATATTGGCGAACATCCGGGCTGTAACAGAGGAAAAACATGGATTTTCTCCAATGCTGACAGTGTAAAGATGTACAAAAATGATCGTTTTTTAAAAGAGTATACAAGTAAGGATTCCTGCTATAAAAATCTGGCACATGGTCCAATTGAAATAGATGATTTCATTGGAAATGCGATTGCAGAGGGTGAGAATTTTACACTGAAGCAGGCGGAAGACATCAAAATGGCTCTCAATTATGTGGCTAGAAACGGACTTTCCAATCTGCCTAAGAAGATTATTTTTACAGCACTGAAAATGATGGTTGTTTATCATATGAAGCCAACCGAAGCGGTGGTGCTTTACAACAAATACATTGGTGACTGGGGTGGTACCTCTACTGTGTATAAGTTTGAAGCCATCAAAGATGGAAAAGTAGTAAAAACAGTAGTGAAAGAACCGATGACACAGATGCACTTATGGGCAGAGGCAGATCATACCAAATTGAAAGAAGAACACACTTATGACGTGGCTGCAGTCAGAATCCGGATGCAGGATGAGAATGATAATCAGGTGTATTTTTACAACGAACCGGTCAGATTCGAAACAGAAGGTCCAATTGAAGTAATTGGTGAACCGGTAGTTTCTTTGAAAGGTGGAATGTGTGGAACATACATTAAGACAACCGGGAAAGAAGGAAAAGCAGCACTTATCATTAAAAATGCACAAGCTGAGGATGCAAGAATAGAATTTGAAGTTACCTGCTAGAAAAATAGAAGCAGATATAGAAAAACAGTGAACAGATAAGGGAGATGGAGAAGATGGAAAGATCAAAAGTGATTTTTGGTAACAAAATGCCGGATAAGGTTTACAAGAGCGCAGTAAAGTCTAAAGCCAAAAATGCAAAGAAATTTGGGGATGATAAGAATGTAAATTACCCGTTAAAATTTGAAAAGAACGAACATATCGGTGACTGTCTAGGGGTTATGGATGTAAAGCTCCTCGAAGGTGGTGATACACCAAGTGATTCCTTTGATACGCAGAAGGGGATCATTGTAGGAAACATTCGAATGGGATTTGGTCATTATCGTATTTCCATGGCGATTGCATCTGCGGCTAAAGCAATGGGTTATACACCGTACTGGATGGATTTAAACTCTTATAAGCACACAACTTGTACAAAGGTAATCAGTGCACAGAATGATCTGTATTCCTTAGGTTCCAGAATTTCCGGAAAGAGCAAGTTATTTAATAAACTGGTATGGGAGCCAATGAATTATGAAGGTTTTCGCAAGTTAAGCTACAATTCATCCGATCAGAAAAATGCAGAGTTGATGGCTCCGGTTTACCGGAATGTACCAAAGGATATGCCAGTAGTAGCAACGCATGTATGGCCTGCTCAGGCAGCTATTCATGCAGGAATGAAAAACGTAGTCAATGCGATTCCGGATAACTGGCCAATGGCACTTCATTTTGCAGAAGGAAGTTTACATACGGTTCAGACACATTTTGCTTATCAGGGTTACCGCATCTGTAACGGAATGCAGGGCAAGGACGTATTAAAGCCAATGCCAGCAGAGGATTTAGTATACACAGGTCATTATATTGATCATGAATTGGTAAGTAACATAGAGGCAGATTGTCAGGCAAGAAAAGCAAGAAAAGAAAAAGGCGAGCCGATGCGTTTTCTTTTAACAATTGGAGGCGCTGGTGCACAGAAAGAAATTTTTGCAGCCATTATCAAACAGCTTCTTCCTGCAATACAGAAAAAGCAGGCAGCCTTATATGTCAATGTTGGTGACTACAAAAATGTATGGGAAGATTTATTAAAAGAGATTCCTGGTTTAAAGGAATCTGCAACGGAACATTTTGACAAGTGGAACGAAACACAGAAGTTCTGTGAAGAAGCATTGACTGGTTATATTGATGGTGTACATGGTTTTTATCATGCGAATATTTTTGAAGCAGTATATTGTACCAACTTATTGATGAGAAGTTGTGATGTACTGGTAACAAAACCAAGTGAATTGGCATTCTATCCGGTTCCGAAATTGTTTATCAAACGTGTAGGCGGTCATGAGCAGTGGGGTGCAGTTCATTCCGCAGAAATTGGTGATGGTACACTCGAATGTGCGGATATACCACATACTTTACAGATGATTGATTTATTCATGAAAGAAGCAACTTTATTGAATGATATGTGTGATGCGATTGTGAAGAATAAAGAAGCCGGTATTTATGATGGTGCTTATAAAGTAGTAGAACTGGCAATGAACATGCGCGAATAAGAGTGTAAATGACGGCATATGGCAAGCCACACAAATAGAAGGGAGAATAACAATGAAATTATCAGCAAAAGAAAAGTTTTCGTATGGTTTAGGAGCAGTCGGAAAAGACATGGTATACATGCTTTCCGCAAGTTACATTTTATATTACTATCAGGATATTTTAGGCGTAAGCGCCATTGCAATGGGTATTATCTTAATGGCAGCCCGTGTGTTTGATGCCTTCAATGATCCGATTATGGGTGTTATCGTAGCAAAGACAAGAACCAAATGGGGGAAGTTCCGTCCATGGTTATTAATTGGTACTGTTACTAATGCAATTATTTTGTATGTTATGTTTGCGGCACCTCCAGCACTGAATGGAGCAGGTTTAGTAGCATATGCAGCCATTACATATATCCTTTGGGGTGTAACGTATACCATGATGGATATTCCTTTCTGGTCCATGATTCCTGCTTTTACAGAAGGTGGAAAGGAAAGAGAAGGTCTTACAACACTCGCTCGTTCCTGTGCAGGCGTTGGTTCTGCATTAGTAACAATTGTTACCATGATGTGTGTAACGGCTTTAGGACGGGGCGACGAAAGAGTTGGTTTTAAATGGTTTGCACTTATTTTAGCAATTTTATTTATTGTATTTATTGGCTTTGCCTGCATGACAATCAAAGAAAAATCTACAGTGGATGTGGATTCTCCTTCCGTAGGACAGATGTTTAAAGCACTCCTTCAGAATGATCAGGCAATGACAGTTGTAATCAGTATCGTACTCATCAATTGTGCATTGTACATAACATCTAACTTATTGATTTATTTCTTTAAGTATGACTTTGGTGGCGAAAACTGGCATGCAAGTTATACCTTATTTAATGCCTTTGGTGGTGGAATCCAGATTTTATCCATGATGGTATTCTTCCCATTGATCCGTAAATTCTTAAATACAGTACAGGTATTCTATACAAGTATGGGAATGGCGATTGGCGGATATGCGGTATTATTAGTATTAATGTTAAACAATATCAATAACATTTATATTTTGTTTATTCCTGGATTTTTTGTATTTGTTGCATTTGGTATGCTGACAGTACTTACAACAGTATTTCTTGCTAACACAGTAGATTACGGCGAATTAAAGAATAACAGAAGAGATGAAAGTGTTATTTTTTCTATGCAGACATTTGTGGTAAAATTAGCTAGTGGTGTGGCAGCATTGATCGCATCTATCTGTTTATCCATCTGTAACTTAAGTGATAACACAGATGCTGTGGAAGCGGTAGTGGATACAGCAGCTTCAAATGTATTCGGACTTCGAATGACGATGACAGTATTCCCGATTATTGGATTACTGGTTGCGTTAATCATATTCCGTAAGAAATTTATTTTAACAGAAGCAAAGGTAGAAGAAATCGCGCAGAAGTTAAGAGAAAAATAGATGGATATTATTAGGTAGCAGGATTTCCTGTCACTTATAAGAAAGCAAAGAATCTTTTTAGAGAAAAGGGATTATCTATGATCAGAAGAGAAAATGATGTATTTATTTTGGAAACTCAAAATACTTCGTACTGTTTCCGTGTAATGGAGACAGGACATCTGGAACACTTATATTATGGCAGGCGCTTGCGTCTGCCAAAGGGTGTAGGAGCAGATGCTTTGATTGAGAAGATGGAGTTTGCGCCGGGAAATACCAATAACTACAGCAAGGAGCATAATAACATTTCGCTGGAAGATGTCCGTTTGGAGATGTCTGCCTATGGACGTGGTGATATCCGTGAACCATTTATTGAAGTGATTCATGAGGATGGTAGTTATACATCTGATTTTGTATACGAAGATGCAGTAATTCAGAAGGGAAAACCGGAGTATGAAACTATGCCGGGCTCCTATGATGACAGTGGTGAAGTGGATTGGTTATGTGTAACAGTAAAGGATAAAGAGTATAATCTGACCTTAGAATTGAACTATTATGTATACGAAGATTGTGATGTGATTACCCGTAGTGCAAAACTGATTAATACCAGCGGAACACAGATTAAGCTGCTTCGTCTTATGAGTATGCAGATTGATTTTGATACAACCGGATATGTATTTACTACCTTCAATGGTGCGTGGGGAAGGGAAATGAAGCGTAATGATGTGCGCGTTCCTTCAGGCAAGCATACCAATTCATCCTATACGGGAACTTCTTCTAACCGAGCCAATCCGTTTGTCATGATGAGTAAGGAAGATACTACAGAGGATCATGGAGACTGTTATGGTTTTAACCTGATTTACAGCGGTAACCATTATGAGGTTATGGAAGCAAGCAGTACGGGCAAGACTCGTTTTGTAAATGGAATCAATCCACAGTCCTTCTGTTTCATCATGGAAGATGGTGATGTGTTTGAAACTCCGGAAGCGGTCATGAGCTATTCCCACCAGGGATTTAACGGCATGAGTGGTCATATGCACAGATTTGTCAGAGAGCATATTGTCAGAGGCGAGTGGAAAAATAAGACACGGCCGGTATTGTTAAACAGCTGGGAAGCAAATTATTTTGACATCAATGAAAAGAAATTATTAAATCTTGCCAAGGCAGGAAAAGAAGTTGGAATTGAACTGTTTGTTATGGATGATGGCTGGTTTGGTGAGCGAAATGACGATACATCTTCTTTAGGTGACTGGGATGTCAATATGAAGAAATTACCTAATGGGGTAAAAGGTATTTGTGAAAAGATAAAAGAACTTGGACTGGATTTTGGTATCTGGGTAGAACCGGAAATGATTAATGTAAAGAGTAAGCTTTACGAAGCGCATCCGGACTGGGTATTACAGATTCCAGGGAAGCCTCATTCCGAAGGACGTAACCAGAGAATCTTAGACCTTACTAAGACGGAAGTTCAGGATTTCATCATTGAGAAAATGAGTGAGGTCTTTGGCAGTGCGGACATTTCCTATGTGAAGTGGGACATGAATCGTACCTTCACAGATTATTTTTCTGAAGCATTACCTCCAGAACGTCAGGGAGAGGTGGCACACCGTTATGTGATGGGCTTATATCGCTGCATGAAGGAATTGACGAAGCGTTTTCCAAAGATTTTATTTGAAGGATGTTCAGCCGGTGGTAACCGTTTTGATTTGGGTATCCTTTGTTATTTTCCACAGATTTGGGCGAGTGATGATACCGATGCGTTATGTCGTGCAGAGATTCAGAATGGTTACAGTTATGGATATCCATTATCCTGTGTCAGTGCTCATGTATCCGCATGTCCAAACCATCAGACACTTCGTATTACACCATTAGAGACCAGATTCAATGTAGCATGCTTTGGCTCTTTTGGCTATGAATGTAATATTGTAGATATGAAGAGTGAGGATGTGGCAGCCATCAAAGCACAGATTGAATTGTACAAGCAGTGGAGAGATGTGCTTCAGAAGGGTACATTTTACAGGGGAAGATGTTTCCATGGTGAAAACAGTGCATTGGAATACAATGATGGAAACAGTATGGAATGGACCTGTGTATCAGAGGATAAAAAGAAAGCGGTTGGCCTGATTATGCAGAAACTGGTGGTACCGAATTCAAGATTTGAATATTTTAAGGCAAAAGGATTAGACGAAGATACCCAGTATCATTTCTATAACAGACACTTGAAGCATAATGTAAAAGAATTTGGCGATTTGGTCAATACCGTTGCACCAATTCATATCAAACAGGATTCGCTTCTTCATAATGTAGTGGCGAAGTTTGTAAAAATGGATGGAGAGACTGAAGACTTATATGCATATGGTGATACATTGATGTATGCCGGTGTTCATTTAAAGCAGGGCTTTGCAGGTAACGGTTATAATGATAAGGTACGGCATTATCAGGATTTCGGGTCACGAATTTATTTTATGGAAGCAGAAGAATAGTGAGATAATGAGGGAGGTAAAAGGCCAGTTCCTTTAGGAACTGGTCTCAGACTGTAGACAAAGTTGGTGCTGAATTCAATAATTCAGCACCACTTTTCT